>JAQVBK010000097.1 GCA_028690365.1 Candidatus Cloacimonadota bacterium | reverse complement strand
TCGCTGTTTTTTCCAAGAATTCTACTGAAAGTATTCTAAAAAGCAGTACAAAAAAAGAAATTGAAAATCATTGTTTAAAAGTTGCTGAGATTGCTCAGGAGATAACCAGGTTTTTCAGCACAGACACGGAAATAATTGATAATGTTTTCGTGAGTTCGTTGATGCACGATTTTGGTAAAATCGTTTTACTGGAAATAAGCAATGAATATGTAAATCTTTTACATGAGGAGAAAAATGTAAATCGTAATATTGTGGAAAAAGAAATGGAGATGTTTGGAACCAGTCATTGCGAAATAGGTGCATATCTACTAAGTTTATGGGGCTTGCCGGATTCAATTCTTGAAGGAGTAGCGTATCATCACAATCCTTCTCAGGCAGATACGCCATATATACCACTTGTAGCGGCACTTCATATAGCAAATGTACTGGCTGTTGAGTATGATGTTAATAAAATTGAAGATTTTAAAACACTTGATAAAAACTTCATTAAAGAGAACTCATATTCTGAAATATTGGAAAAAATATTGGAGAAATATCATCAGGAAAATATGGAGGCAAAATGAGAAATCCTGTAAAAGTAAAATTCCTTTTTTTTCTGGAAAGAGAACTCCACGTTCCTTTAATCAAAAACCTTATTGCACACATATCTTCTGAAAATCTGGGAGAAATAGCTTTATTCTCAGTACCTTTTAGTGAATCTGTAAATGGTATTCCCGGTAGAGGAATCAGACCTGAATTTATCCATGATTATCTTTTGGATTTTGATTACAAAATTATCGACAATCCTTACTTGTACAAACCAGATATTACATTTCTAGCTGATTTCAGTTATCAGTACACAGATGGGCTAGGAAAAATTGTTAATATCGGACATGGAACTATTTCTAAAGGATGGTTTTTTACTAACAAAAAGATAAGTCGCAGAGAAAACTGCGCTGATTTAATCTGTGTTCCAGGTGAAATCCACAAGCAGAAATTATCAAATCAGGTCTATAAAAGAATAGCAGTTACCGGAATGCCAAAAATGGATTCGATTCATACTTCAAAGAAAGATAGGTCTGTAATTCTCAAAGAAATGAATTTGTCTGTATCAAATAAGACTCTTTTATTTGCTCCCACTTTTAACCAAGAGCTGAGTATAGTTCCTCACATAGGTTTCAATCTCAGAAAATTCATACCAGATTATATTAACATAATTGTTAAACTTCACGGAGTTGCACCTGTTCAATGGAAACAGCAATATAGGGAATTCGCAGATAGAAGCAACAACGTCTATTATTCTGAGGATAATGATATTACTGAATGCTATATTGCTTCTGATATAATTCTATCTGATGTGTCTTCAGTTGTATATGAATTTGCCAGCTTACATAAGCCTGTAATAGTTTTTGACAGTCCAACTCAAAAACAATATGTGAATTATGACCCTGATGATCTTGAATATGCATACAGAGATGTGGGAATTAGGATTAACAATGTAGAGAGTCTACAGGAAGCTGTATTTAGAGGTTTGATAAATCCTGTTTCAGAGATGAGCAAATCAATTGCCGGACAATTTATTTCTCACAATGATGGAACAAGTTCTAAAAGTGTTATTGAAAACTCTCTGAATCTGTTAAAAGATGATGTTCCCAAGAATCTACTAATAATTCATGATGTGAATGATTCTGATTTATCTGAATATGTTGATCTTTACAGCAACAGATATAAGATTTTATTTGTTACAGAGAAAGAATTCACTGAAGGATTCAACTATTCAACAATCAAAAGTTCAAATCAGTTGGAGATATTAAAAACCCAATTGCAACATTTTGAATATGAAACAATTACCTATATAAACACTAATTGGAAATTATCTCCATCATTTCCGGATTTTCTAATCTCTCACTTCAAATTCAATGAAAAAGTAGGTCTTGTTTCTCCCCTGCTAAATAACTACAACGAAGTAAATCTACAGCATTTTAAAATAAATGTTAATATGAACTCAAATACCGATCCGGCTCTGATTGGATGGAATCTGACTTATTCAATGACCGGTGAAGAAAAAGAATTGCCTTTTACAGAACCATTTTGTTTTGCAGTTAGACAACAGAAATTTAACTTTACTGAAGTGAGTGATTTTTCAATATTCTGGTTGGAATTACTTCTAAATGTGAAAAAAAATTCTTACCAATTAATAATGGCTTACGATTGTCTTGCCGAATACAAACCTCAGGACAAATCGGCAAAAACTCTTTTCAATAGAGACTTCATGAAGTTGAAGCAGCAGTTTGAATATCTTAACGAGAAGAAAAATACAGTAGTAAAAGAATTATCCTCACAACCTGTAGATTCAGGAAGTCCAATATCAGATCAGGATATTGAAAGTAAACTGAAAAATGCCATAATGGAAAATCCCTTTGATGTAGATAGAATCAGGGCGATTGCAAAATACTATCTTGATATCGAAAAATATGATTCAGTTGATGTTTATACTGAAATGATACCGGACGATCCATTGCTGGCGGTATATGCTTCAAAATCATTTTTAAAACGCAATAAACATGAATTCTCTCTGAAACGTATTAATCTGGTTGACGAGAGCAAAATCGACACAGATGCTAATCGACTGATATTTTTATCTGAAAAAGGTAATTCCCTTATGCGCAATGGGTTAACTGAGCAAGCTATATATGCATATAACAATGCATTGTCAATTTCTGATGATTATTCAGATGCATTAATTGGAAAGGCAACTTACTATTTAATTAAGAACAACATTCCATTTGCAGAAAAAATCTTCAGAACGGTTTTGCTTAAAGAAAATAACAATCTCAGAGCTTTGCTTGGACTGGCAATTATCTATCAAAACAATCAAAAATATTCAGAAGCAAGAGAACTTTTTACCCAAGTCTTGAAATTAGACGAGGAAAGAGTTGATGCTCTGAGTGGCTTACTCAAATGTAGTTACATTCTTGGAGATTTTAAAGAAACAAAATTCTATTTAGAAAAATATCTGGAACTTCACCCAGCTGACTTGAATATGCTGTTCTCATTGGCGGGTGTTTGTTATGAAATGAAAAATTTCAATGAAGCACTGGCAGCACTCGAAAAAATATCAATCTTCGATAATAATTTTAAAGGTTTGAACGAAATGAGAAACAAGATTAATGGGGCTAAATAGTTGGAGGAATGATGGAAATAAATGATAAAGAACACATAGAAGAACCTGATGTTGAAGAAATTAATGAGAATGATTTTAACAAAATCAAGGAGAAGCTAATTCTTGGTGATGATGAGAAAAAATTTAAGTTCTATGAGAAACTGCGCAGAAAAACCAGAAAATTCATGAATGATAAAATAGGTTCTTCTGGTGAAAGAATTATAGATTATCTATTTCTTTTGCCCGATTTTTTTATGCTGCTGATTCGCCTTACTACAGATGAAAGAGTAAAAAAATCTTTGAAGTTTACTGTTTTGGGAGTTATTGCGTATGTAATTCTTCCAATAGATATTATTCCTGACTTTATCCCAATCATTGGTTATGTTGATGATTTGGTAATGGCAATCTTTGCTCTGAATATGATAATGAATGAAGTCGGATTTCAAATTCTTCTTGATAATTGGAGTGGTCCAAAAGATCTCCTCAACACTATGCAAAGTATTACTGATCTAGCTTACAATTCCTTGAATAAGCCAATTCTAAAAAAAATACAAAACTGGTTAAAAAAGCATTAGTGTTGTATCAACTCCGATAACTTATTTAATGGTTGAGATTATAAATGATTAGAACATTTTTAAATCAAATGTGTCACTAGAGACTGACAACGTGGAGGAATTTTGAAATTACTGATTAGTTCACGTAACATAGACAAAATAAGCGAAATAAAAAATCTCGTCGGAAATCTTGAACTGGAGATAATTACTGCTCTGGATATTCCTGATTTAATTGAGATTGAAGAAGATAAAGATACAATTCAGGGCAATGCGGAAAAGAAAGCTTTGGAAATGACCAATCAAACCGGATTACTCACAATTGCCGATGATACCGGACTATTTGTAGATGCTCTAAACGGAGAGCCTGGTGTGTTTTCTGCTCGCTATGCAGGAGATAATTGCTCTTATGCAGATAATCGAATCAGATTGATTAGTGAAATGAAAAAAAAACACAATAGAAAAGCATCTTTCAAAACAGCTGTATCATTAGCTCTCCCCCATCGTCTGATTGCTACAGTTATAGGAGAAGTTCATGGCAGTATAATTGACAAAGAATTGGGCGATAATGGTTTTGGATATGATTCAATATTTCTGTTAGAAGAAACCGGTCACACATTTGCGCAGATGTCAGATGAAGAAAAAAATAAAGTTAGTCACAGAGCTAGAGCATTTGAAAAGATATTACCAATAATAGAAAATTTTCTAAAACTGCAAAAGGAGGAAGCATGATTAATCCCCAAATATTTCGTCAGTACGATGTTAGAGGTATTGTGGATAAGGATTTGACCGATGAATCGGTTCTCTTATTGGGTAGAGGCTTTGGAACCTACCTGAGAAATATGAATTTGAAATCAGTCGCTATAGGTGGTGATGCCAGACTAAGCAGCCCCAGGTTTAAAAAAATCTTTACTAAAGGACTATTGTCAGTCGGATGTGATGTTATTGACGTAGGAATATTAGCGACACCTGTTCTCTACTTTGCTATTCAGGAGTTAAGAACAGATGGTGGAGTTATGATTACAGGCAGCCATAACCCGCCTGAATACAATGGCTTCAAAATGAATGTGGGTTTGATGAGTATTTATGGCGATGATATTCAGCAAATATTAAACATAATCCTTTCCGGAAATTTTGCTGAAGGACACGGAAAACTGGAAACATTTGACGGAATAATAAAAATATATCAGGATTATCTGGTAAAAAATATCAAAATAGAAAGACCTGTAAAAGTAATAATTGATGCAGGGAATGGAGCAGGTGGTCCGATTGCTCCGGATATCCTCAGGAGAATCGGGTGTGAAGTAAAAGAGATGTATTGCGATATGGACGGCACTTTCCCCAATCATCATCCTGATCCTACTGTAGCCGAGTATATTCAAGACCTTATAAAAGAAGTTAAGAATTCTGATGCTGAACTTGGTATAGGACTTGACGGAGATGCTGATAGAATAGGTGTTGTTGATGAAAAAGGGAACATAATTTTTGGCGATCAGATACTTAATATCTATGCCCGTGATTTCCTGGATTCATATCCTGGTGAAAAAGTAGTCGGAGATGTTAAGTGCTCGAAAAATTTCTATGACGATATAAAAAATCATGGAGGGATTCCGGTTATGTACAAAACTGGTCACTCGATGATTAAAAAGAAAATGAAAGAAGATAACATCAAGATGGGTGGTGAAATGAGCGGACATATCTTCTTTGCTGATCGTTATTTTGGCTATGATGACGCTATATACGCTACCTGTAGATTTATAGAAATAGTTTCTCGCAGCAATAAAAAGGTGAGTGAACTACTGGCTGATCAGCCTGTGATGTATAACACTCCCGAAATCAGAGTTGACTGTTCAGATGATTACAAATTCGAACTGGTTGACAAAGTAAGAGATTCCTTTATCGATGAAGGAGCAGATGTTAACAGTATTGATGGTATGAGGGTAACTTTCTCTGATGGCTGGGGATTGGTAAGAGCTTCCAATACTCAACCAGTTATTGTCATGAGATTCGAAGCTGAGACACCCGAAAGATTAACTGAAATAAAAAAAATTGTCGAAGATAGAATTGATTCACTCAAATAGAAATAAGCTCCGATTTCGGAGCTTTTTTTAGTTTTTGACTGGAGAAAATTTTGAGAATTATTGACACAGAGAATAAACCGATTCTCCTCTGGTTGAATCAGATTGAGGATGATGCACTTCAACAGACCAAAAATCTGGCTAATCATCCTTGTTTATTCAAGCATGTTGCAATTATGCCTGATGCTCATACTGGTTTTGGAATGCCTATCGGTGGCGTAGCTGCTTTTATTAATGCTGTAGTTCCAAATGCAGTTGGAGTAGACATAGGCTGTGGAATGTGTGCATTGAAAACTTCTATAAAACAAATATCTAAAAACCAGCTTGAGAAAATTGTTTCTCAAATATTTAAAAATATTCCCGTTGGCTTCAAGCACAACAAAATCCCATTCTCTTCAGAATTTCTTCCATCTCCTGAAACCGTTCCTAAAAATGGAATTGTGAATAAACACTTTTCTGATGCAAGAAAACAAATTTGTAGTTTGGGTGGGGGAAATCATTTCATAGAAATTCAAAAAGATACTGATAACTATGTATGGATTATGATTCACTCAGGCAGTAGAAACATTGGTTTGAAAGTTGCGGAGCATTACAGAAAGCTGGCAGATGAATTTTGTTTGAAAAAGAATCAAGTTAATTTGGTAAAACAGCAACTCTCTTATCTGCCTTCAAACTCAGAAGAAGCCAAGAACTATCTTAGTGAAATGAAATGGTGTATAAATTTTGCTTTGGAAAACAGGAAAAACATGCTATCGGTTGTTAGAGATATTTTTACAAACATATTTAAAGAAATAGATTTTTCCAACACTATCAATATTGCTCACAATTATGCAGAACTTGAAGAGCATTTTGGTGTGCAGGTTTATCTTCACAGAAAAGGAGCAACCAAAGCTGAAATGGGAACAATCGGTATTATACCAGGTTCTCAGGGTACTAAAAGCTATATAGTAAGCGGAAGAGGAAACCCAGAAAGTTTCAAATCTTGTTCACATGGGGCCGGTAGAATAATGAGTCGTCATCAAGCCGTGAAAAATCTGAATCTAAGAAAAGAGATTGAAAAACTAGACTTCAAAGGTATAATCCACGGAATGAAGAAAAGATCTGATCTGGATGAAGCTTCCGGTGCATACAAAGATATTAATGAAGTCATGCGTAATCAGGAAGACCTTGTTGATATACTTACTATACTGACTCCGTTGGCTGTTGTTAAAGGGTAATTTATTTATCACAGTTTTTTTTATTTTTATTATTGATTATTTGAAATAACTTTTTACAGTCTTAATTAAAAGGAGGTTATCATGAAAATTGACAGAGTCTATTGGATAATTGTAATTTCATTACTTAGTATGGTAGCGCTTTTTGCCGCTTCTATCGACGATTTGACTGTCTATACTGAGGAATATCCACCTTACAATTTCGAAGAAAACGGACAACTGAAGGGAATTTCCATTGAAATTTTCGACGCAATTCTCAAAGAAACAAACTCAAAGAAAACTCTTGCTGACGTAAAACTGGTTCCATGGGCAAGAAGCTACGATGCTGTACAAAAAGAACCTATGACTTTGTTATTTGCTATGACCAGAACTAAAGAAAGAGAGAGTATGTTTAAATGGGTTGGACCAATTGCTCCAACCAGAGTATCTGTTCTTGCTCTCACTGAGAAAAAGATAAAAATTAATTCGCCTGAAGATTTGCAGAAATATCAAATTGGAGTGGTAAGAGATGACGTTGCTCATCAATTGTTAGAAAAAGCTGGTAACAAAGACAACATACAGCCGATTGCTGATAATCTGGTAAATATTAAAAAGATGCAGGCCGGCAGAATTGATCTTTGGGGATATGCAGAGTTTTGTGCTCTCTGGCAAATAAAAACAAGTGGAAACAATCCGACAGATTTTGAGGTCGTTTATGTTCTTGACGAAAGTAGTCTGGAGTTTGCTTTTCATAAAGATACTCCTGATGAAATAGTAAAAGCCATGCAAAAAGCACTTGATAAGTTAATTGCTGATGGAACTCATCAAAAAATCTTAGATAAATATCTAAAATAATTTGCAGACCGTCGTAAGGCGGTCTTTTTTATTATGAAATCTCGTTTAATAATTTTATTCATTTTCATATTTGTTATCAGATTCATTGATAACATTTGTGTGGAGAAAAATATGTCCAAGCTTCATAAACTAAGTGTACCGATTTTTTGGGCAGAAGGTCGTCCCGGAGATCTCAAAAGAGAAACATGGGAAATAGAGGTAACAGGTAAATGTAAATTTCCACAAACATTTACGTGGGAAAAAATTGTAAATATGCCCAAAAAGATTGCCGACGCCAGATTGACAAGTGTAACACGTTTCAGTGTAAGGGGTAAATGGGGCGGTGTATCTCTTTCAGATATTCTGAACGCTGTTGAACCAGACTCTACGGTTAAATATGTACGATTCTGGTCAGTTGGAATGATTTATGATACCTCTATTCCAATTGATATTGCCAGACAAGAAAAAACATTGCTTGCTTACGAATTTGACGGTGAATTACTGGATGAAGATTACGGAGGACCAGTCAGAGTATTCAACCCCTATCTTTGGGGATACAAATCTGCCAAAAGTATAGTGAAAATTGAACTTATGGAATATTATATACCAGGATTTTGGGAAAGCAGAGGATATACTGATTCTGCGGAAATTGAAGCCGGAAAAGTCAGAGACATGAATCAAGGTGGAAAAGTACGACCTATTCCCGACGGAGAAGTAATCAAATTTCTTGATGATTAATTTTAAATAAAATTTAAATGAACGACACAGAAAATCTTGATAATCTAAAGAAGAATGTTTTACAAATTGCTGAAAAAGCAGTTGCATCAGTTTTGCCGGAGTATTTATTACCTAAACACCTCAAGAACGAAAACTATTCGGATGGAATTGTTATGCTTGCAATTGGCAAAGCTGCTTGGACAATGGCTGATGCTGCAGCAAGAATACTAAAAGATAAACTCATTTCAGGAATTTGTATTACTAAATATGGTGGTAGTCGCGGAGAGATTCAACGGGTTGAAATTCATGAAGCCGGACATCCTATTCCTGACAATAATTCTTTATTGAGTGTGCAGAAAACTATTCGCTTACTGGAATCATATCCCGACAGAAAACTCGTTGTGTTACTATCAGGCGGAGCTTCTGCCCTTTTTGAAAAGCCATCTTCGAATCTAACTCAAGATTATTTAGCTGATTTAACAAACAAATTGATTTACAGTTCAGCCAGTATAACTGAAATCAATACTTTACGTAAGTTCTTCTCTGATGTGAAGGGCGGAAAATTTCTTAGTCTGATTCCACAAAAGGAAATTGATTGCTATTTTTTATCTGATGTAATTGGCGATGATTTGTCAGTAATTGGGTCAGGCATTTTCTTCTGCGAAAGAATTAAGAAAAGAATAATTAATGATATATTGAAGAAGTATAAGATTGAAACTACTCTCCTTCCCTCTAATGATCATTTACTCTGCAAGAGAAATAAAAATGTCAGAAACATATTGATTGGCAACAATCTTCTCTTACAAAAGAATGCTATTGCTATTGGAGAAGAACATGGATTCAATACTATTAGAATAGACATAAAAGAGACATTTGAAGTATCTTCTGCTGCTAATTATTTTATTGAAATAATCAATAGGATCAAATCAGAAAATGAATTTAGAAAACCCGTTCTCGTGGTAGCCGGTGGAGAACTCACCATAAACGCAAAAAAATCAGGGAAAGGCGGCAGAAATCAACATCTTGCATTAGAAATGGCTACAAAAATTTCGGGAGCGACAAACATAGTTTTTGCGGCTGTAGCATCTGATGGAGATGATGGTAACAGTGAAGCAGCTGGTGGAATTATTGATGGTAACACTCAATCGAAAGCTACTCTAAAAGGATTTTCTTTAAATAAAACGTTGTCTGATTTTAACTCATATTATGCTTTAAAAGCTGTCGGTGGTCTAATTGAAGGAAAATTAAGCGGAACCAATGTCAATGACTTGTACCTAATTGCCATTACATAAAAAAAGAAGCCCATAAAAGGGCTTCTGATATTATTTCTTAATGAAAAATTTCTTGCTTCGTTGCTTTGTTTCCAAGGTGTGTTTCTCAATATTCCTTAATATATCCTCTTCATTCATGGAAACACGATAATCTGGTAGAATCTCTTTTACACTTCTTCTAATTACTTTGTGATAATTTTTTCTTTCAGCTCTCATATTTCCTCCTTTTTTGCTCATTTAACGATCAAAAGAAGATATGTTACAGCTGTATAATTCAGAAGAAAAAAGTTAATGTCAGTATATTTTCTCGATAGGTAAGAGAACTATTTTGCCAAGTTCATCCTGCAAGAAATTAACTCCTGATGTTTTAAGCTCTTTCAGCATAAATTCTACTCTATCCTGATCTGCTTCGGCCATAATAATATTAGAGTATCCTTTCTTGTTTCCGACACTTTCTCTGAAACCGGCAAAAAGTGGAAGACTAAAAGTAAGTTTGTGGTCAAGGCTTTCACCGGATAGAACTATAGTATTATCGATACCTGCTTCAGTAAGTGCCATTAAGATATCATCCAGATATTTTTCTTTGTATAGATGTAGAATCATGTACATAAAATACTTCCTTCTCTTTATTTATAAACTTTGGCTTCGTTTGCTTTAAATAATGCAATTTTAGCACAAACTGGTCCAATAAGCATAATTAAGAATGTTGTAATTGTCATTACGCTTATAACTTGAACAGATTCTGCGGTTTTTCCGTATGCATCCAGAGTTTTAGAAGCAGATAAAGCTAAACCAATTGCTACTCCTGCTTGTGAAAGCATAGTAAATCCTAGATATTTACGGATTTTTAAAGGAGCTTTAGAAACTGTCGCACCTAAATAAGTTGAAACCCATTTGCCTGCAGTTCTGGCAACTATATAAACTGCTATTAAGATACCGTATTTTACGAGTAAGTTAAATTCCAGTCTCGTTCCAATTAATACAAAGAAAAGAACATACATAGGAGGCGACCAATCACCCAGAGCGGAGAAAATCCTTCCTGAAATGATTTTGTTTCTGTTGACCGCCACGATCCCAACTGCCATATTAATGAGAATTGGAGATAGATTAAAATACATTGAGACGCCACAATTTATCAAAATCAAAGCAAGAGATATTAGTAGAAGCATAACTTTGTCATGTATTCTTCTGGCAAAAAACACCAGAATAAAACCTCCGGCTACGCCTATTGCGGTAGAAGCTGCAACTTCAATACCAGCTATCATCAGAGCGTGTGGAATAGATGAATTAACACCCTGAGCAGTTCCCCCCATCAACAAAGAAG
>JAQVBK010000096.1 GCA_028690365.1 Candidatus Cloacimonadota bacterium | reverse complement strand
TCAGATTGAAGTGGACGCCTATGTAAACAAAACCAAGATTGGTATTCAGGATACTTTCGAATATGTATTAGAGATTTCAGGTGAATCTGGAAGCAATTTCAAATTCGATTTCCCTGAGTTTGAGAACTTCAGAAATTATGGAGTTAGTACTTCATCTTCAACTTCAGTATCTATAGTAAATGGAAAGATGGATAGAAAAACGACGACGACTTACAAAGCTACCATGAGAGCTCTCAAAACCGGCAAACTGGTGATTCCTCCTGTTTCTCTCAAATTGAAAGGGAAACAATATACTACAAAAGCGATTACTATGGATGTCGTTGATGGTTCGTTAGCACAGGTTCCTCCTTCAGCAAAACAGAATAATCAGTCCAATCAGACAGGATCAAATCTTATTTCTGATAATGTATTTATTCAAGCAGAGATAGATAATAAGAACCCTTTTCGTAATCAACCTGTAATAGTTTCATATTACTTGTATACAAAACTGGAAATATCAAGCATTGATTTCGAGTCAGAACCTGCTTTTAATGGTTTCTGGAAAGAAAATATGGTTATCCCCAATAGATTTCAGTACCAGTCTGTTAATTATAACGGACAGAGATTTAACCGTATTTTTTTGAGAACAATTTCACTGATTCCAATTCAAGCAGGTAAGCTGGAGATTCCTTCATTTAATCTGAATGTTTCTGTCAGAACACAAGCCAGGAGTTTCTTTGATTTCGGAGGTACTCAGAATTATAATATTACAGGTACTCCCTTGCAGATAAAAGTAAATGAGCTGCCTCCAAATCCTCCAGAAGGATTTAATAATGCAGTTGGGACTTACGATCTGAAGAGCTCGATAAGTACTCAAGAGATGAAAGTGGGAGATAGCTTTACTTATACTCTGGAGATATCTGGTACCGGAAACATAGAACACATGGAGATACCCGTTTTGCCAGAGATTAATCACCTCAGATTTTATGATCCGGAAGTTAAAACTGAGATGAAAAAGGCTGCAAATAAAGTTACAGGAGAAAAAATCATTAAGTATCTTGTAGTGGCACAGGAAGAAGGAGATTTTGAGATTCCACCTTTGAAGTTTTCTTATTTTGATTATAATCAGAAAAAATATATTACGAAAACAACTAAATCATATCCTATAAAAGTATTACCCGGAGAACAACAAGCATTTGTGATGACAGGAATTTCACAGAAAGCCATAGGGATTGAAGGAAATGATATAGCTTACATTATTAATAAACCAGATATAAAAGTAAGAATAGTTATCTTTGATACTTTCTATTTCTGGCTAACTGTTGTTCTGGGCTTATTTTCGATACCTGTATCAATTCTGTTTGCGAATGAAAAAGCAAAACTCATTTCTAACGAAGACTATCTCAGACAAAAGCAAGCAGCAAAAATTCTTAAGAAATATCTGGATCAAGCTGCAAAAGCAGCTCAACGAAGAGATATGGAATTCTATGTTTTAGCTCAGAATGGACTTAGTAGCTATCTCGCCGATAAAATGCGAATCCCTCGTGGAAGTTCTACAGCCGAGCTTTTTAGGGAATTGAAGCTATACAATGACAATGAAGAACTGAGTGAAAAGGTGATAAACTTTTTCAGAAAATGTGATAGGATACGTTTTATGCCGGGCGATAATTCCGGAGAATCGGTTGAAGATGATTACAAAGAACTCAGGAATCTTGTTGTCGATATCAACAAACTCAAAAAAAGAGGGAAGAAATGAGACTAGTTGTTATACTATCGTTGTTATTGAGTTTTGTTACAATCAAAGCAGACGAAAATGTGCTGGATAAATACAATTCTGCTATCACTTCATATGAAAACAAAGATTTTTCTACATCACTTAGTTTGTTTTTGGAGATTGAGGAAACAGTAGAGGCAGACGCAGATCTTTATTATAATATTGGTAACAGCTACTTTAGATTAAACCAGCTGGGGAAAGCAATACTTTACTACAAAAGGTGCTTGAGGCTTGATCCGCTGCACAAGTATGCTGATCAGAATCTGAAACTTGCTTTCAGTTTGCGCAAAGACAAACAAACTGAATCTGAAGATTATTTCATAAGTGAAACTTTTGAAAAGCTTTACAAAGCTTTACCTTTAAACCTTTTGGCAATTTCTGTTATTGTTACATTTATTATTATGATTGTGATTATTAATGTGATAATTCTCAAATACCGATATAGAGATAAAACTCATCCTGTTTTCTTTTTAATTATAATCATAACTATTCTGTTACTTCTCTCAATTCTCAGTTATATAAAATGGAAAGATTTTCATTACAGTAGCGAAGCGGTTCTTATTGGAGATACTGCAATAAGTTACAGTGGTCCCGGAGAGGATTATACAAGATTATTTACAATTCATGAAGGGATGGTTTTTATAATTGAGAAAGAGAACGAAGAATGGATTCAGATAAAACTGGAGAATGGTCTGGGTGGTTGGATAAAAAACACACTAGCAGAAAGAGTACATTAAAAATAATTGTGAGAGATATTTAAGAAGATCAATCATATCGAAGTAATGAAATATACTGTTTGATAAAAATAGTTCTAATTTCAGATATTTATTTTTTCATATATTGTATGTTTATCGTTCTCCTTATCGTTTCAGCAAAATCTCACAAAATCGACGATTTTAACAAATTTGATAGATTATCCACAACTAATATACCAAGCAGAAAAATTATTTATTGACTATTTGATATGCTTTTTCTTATTTTACTTCAGACAAGGAATCTAATTCTACAAAAACAGAAAATGGAGACGCAATGTCTGAAAGAAAAATATTGTTGGCTGAAGATGAAGACGTTATGAGAGCGATGCTTGTAGATTTTTTTACAATGTTTGAGTATCAGATTGATGAAGCAGAAAACGGGAGAATTGCCTGGGATAAATGGCAAGAAAAAGACTATCAATTAGTTATATCTGATATCAATATGCCTGAAATGAGCGGAGTTGAACTGCTAAAAAAAATAAAAACTGAAAAACCTGATTTTCCCGTGATATTGATTACCGGAGTAACAGTAGATAAAGCAAAAAAGAGTGCTGAAGATAACAAAGCAAATGCTTTTTTGTCCAAACCATTTAAGATGAAAGAATTGCTAACAATTGTTCAGGAACTTATCGGATAAACATGAAGCACAGTCTTATAATCTTACTTTTTTTATTCCTATGCTGTTCTGTTAATGCTTATGTGGAATTGTCTGAAACTGAGCAACAGTGGATAAAGAAGAATAGGATGGTGAAGATTCTGGTAACTGACGACAATCCACCTTATGAGTTTAGAGATCATAGTGGTAATCTGACCGGCATTAATATTGATCTGATTCGGGAAACATTCTCTCAGTTGGGTGTTGCAGTGACGCTTACCACTGATGATAGAATCAAAAGTGATTTGCTTTCATCTTTTGCTACACATGATAAAGATGAAAAACTGCTGGAATCAAGAACAATTTATAGAATTAAGCTTTTTTCATACACAAAAGCAGGAACGAAAAATACAAACTCAATTGAAAGAGTTTACATCGTAAACCAGAGATTTCTACAATCATTTGTCAATAATTACAACTCCGCGCTACAGATTAATTTATTCAGAACTTCAGAAGAGACGATGAGCTCTTTTATGGCTGACAGTAATGGTTTGCTTGTGATAGATAACTTTTATCTGAAAGCCCTAAAAGAAGAAATATCAAAAAATAGACTGAATATTTCCGATATTAGTGAAGAGATAGATTTCAGACTAATTTTCAATGAGAGTGATCCGGTTTTATTTGATCTTGTGTCTAAGGGTATTTACGAAGCAGAGTTCAACAATAAAGTAGTTGAGATTTTTGACAAATGGAATACACAGGTTAATAAATTTCAAAATATATATTTTCAAATTAATGAACATGCAGTTATTTATGTCTTCATCAGTTTTATTCTTCTTTGTTTTATTATAATTCTGATGATTAAAAGCAGAATAATCAGAAGAGATTTACTCGAAGCCGATAAAGAGAAAGAAATTCAAATTGATAGACTGAATAAAATCATTGATAGCCTGAACAACTCTCTTATACTGGCAGAAACTAAAAACAAAAATGTTCTGGAAAACATTAACAGCATTGCATTATCACTGGATATGGATGGCAAAATATTGTATGTCAATAATATGATAAATGCGATTCTGGGATATAATCCAGAGTGGTTGGTTGGCTCCCACATCACAAAAATATTGCCTGAGAATGAAGCAAAAAAACTGCTGATGGTTTTTCGCACTGTGTCTGAACAGGATAAATACAGTTCAAATGAAATTGTAATTATGACCAAAGAGGGGTTGAAAAAAATCTTCATATTTACAGCCCTACTTAATAAAGGCGAGACAGGTGTTCATACCATTAATTGTATTCTCCAGGACATAACTGAGAGAAAATCATTGGAAACAAGACTTGAGTCTTATGCTAACCACCTGGAAGAGTTGGTAAGGCAGAGAACACAACGTCTAAAAGATTCAGAAGAAAGATTCAGAATGCTTGTGGAAAAATCTTATGATGGAATCTTTTTGTATGACGAGCAACAATTTATCTTTATTAACCCTTCTTTCTCAGCAATGAGCGGTTACTCACTTGATGAGCTTCAGGAACAGAACATGACGTTGAACAAATTCATTGATCAGGAATCTCAAACAATTTTCATGAATAGATTTAATCAGTACAAAGATGAAAAACTTAAATTTTTCGCTCAGGAATTACGATTTAAAAATCGTTATAGCATGAAAATTGATGTGGAGATAAACCTCTCCCGAATCATTTTTAACGGTAGAGAGGTTGAACTGGGTCTTATAAGAGACATAACAGAAAAGAAACGTTCCGAAACTGAGCGGCTTGAACAGGAAAGATTAATGGTTGTGTCTCAATTGGCTATAACAGCTAATGACAGGATTAACTCGCCATTAAATGCAATAAATGGCTATACCGAATTGCTTGAAATGCAAATTAAAAACAAAACGACCGCTCAGGAAAATGCTTTTACTAATATCTATAAAAGTACTCAAATCATCGAAACAATAATGAGAAAATTGAAATCTTTAGCTTCAATAAAACTAAAAGATTATAAACTCAAAGATTTACAAATGTTTGATCTGGACGATAAGTTTCCAGATAAGATTGATAACCTGGAGGGTAAGACCAATGAGTGAGAAAACATTTCCGATTAGGGAGATCTCTAAACTAAGAAGATTTGCCAAGTATGGCGACTTATTGTCCGGCTTGATTCACAACATGAATACTCCCTTAATGGGAATTTCCGGCAGATTGGAATTAATAAAATTTAAAATGCCCGATTTAAAAGGTTTAGATCAGATGACAGAACAGATTGAAAGAATAAATCAGATGCTATCTGCTTTTTCTGCTATACTTGAAGGTGACAGAAGTTACGACTTCGAGAATATGTCTTTGGAAGTAATTATCAAAAATGTAGATGCATTAATGCATGCTGATTTGAAGTACAAACATAAAATAAATGTTAATATCGATTTACAGGGAGAGATCTATGTTTCCGTAATGACAGGTTATTTATACAATGCACTGTACGAAATTCTAAGAAACTGCCTGGATTCTCTCGATGAAAGTGGAAACATCGGAATTAAGGCGTACAAAACTGATGAAAATATCGTAATTGAAATATCTAATGACGGAGAACCTTTTCCTGAAAGAGTTCTGGAGGCTTTCGGCAAAGAACTCATTTCAACAAAACAGGAACACTTTGGATTTGGTCTGTATTCAATAAAAAATTATATAGATAAATTGAATGGAAAGGTTTCGATATCCAATCTGGAACAAGGTGTATTATACCAAATATTTTTACCAAAAGAATAAAAAAAGAGGGTTAAAACTATGAAGATTAAGAGCATGATAGTTTTTTTAGTAATTGTCATAAGCTTTATCGGTGGATGTTCATCATCCGAAGATACTTATGATGCACCAAAAGAGTTAGCAATCACAAAAGTTGATTCCGGTAAGCTAAAACTTACCTGGAGGTATACTGACTCCTCTAAAGATTTGACTTTTACCATTGCCAGGAAAATGGGCGAAGACGGTTGGGCAGACGAATTTTATACAACCGAAGATGATTCAAAAGTATTTATTGATGAAGTTGACACTGAAAATTTCAGTGTAGTTAGTTACAAAGTAAGAGCAAATAACAACGAACAAGGTAATTCTAGTACATTTTCTATGCCGGTTGCCTTTTTCCCTGATAAGGCAAAACCTTCCGATCTCCAGGCTCAACAGATAAACCAGGAAAATATTCAGTTAACCTGGGTTGATAATGCTATCGGAGAAGACGGATATCGAATAGGTAAAAAGAGCGGAGAAACATGGATAGAAAATTATGCAGTAGTAGATGCTAATGCCACTACTTTCACTGATAGTGTATATTCCTTGTTCACGGAGGTAAGCTACAGAGTTTCGGCATTTGTACATGAGTCATATTCAGCAGCATTGGAATTAACCTTTATGCCGATTTTTTCTGCTCCTTCCGAGCTGACTCTTGAACAACTTTCTATCAGTCAGGTGAGAGTAGCCTGGCAGGACAACAGCGAAGGCGAATTGGGTTTCCATCTCCAGAGAAGAATTGGAGCAGGTGCTAATGGAGACTATGACTGGGGAAACACAATTACTTTGACTGAAAACTCAACTGAATATGTAGATATTCCGAATGTTGAGGCAGGTACTTTATATTACCGCGTAAGAGCCTTCAAAGATACCATGTTTTCAAATTATACCGAAATTAAATCAATTAACTTTAATCTGAAGGATATTGGCGAAGTAAATCTTCCAGCGTATGCAACCGATGTTCATGTGACTGGACAGTATGCCTTCATTGCAAATGAATACAGTGGAATTCAGGTAGTAAACATCTCTAATCAACAGAATCCTGTACTTGTAATGAACATAACTGATCCGGTAATCTCCGGCAAAGTTTTGTCTGTTTATGTTGATGAAGACAGCTATCTGTATGCAACGAACCAGAATGGAGGATTATCGATTTTTGATGTGTATGATATGGAAAATCCTTCATTTGTTGAATATATTCCGTTTACCTTTACCGAGTTCCAGCCTCTGGACGTAGAAGTAGGTACTATTGATAATCAGAAATATGCTTTTGTTGCAGGTGGTTCAGCTGGATTAATCGTAGTTAAAATTGATATATACGGTCAGCTTGGTTCCATGATAGTTGGTAGACACAATACTCACGGGGTTGCCTATGAAGTAGAAAAATATAACAATACCCTCTATCTGGCTGACGATTCAAACGGGGTTTATCAATTTAATGTTTCTGACCCTGAAAATCCGGTTGTGGACAATGTTAACTATTCAATCCAAAGAGCTAACTCTCTATTTATCTATGGGAATAAGCTTTTTGTGGGTTGTGGAGAAAGAGGTCTGGAAATTTTGGATAGAGCTACTTTAGAAAGAGTAAACAGTTTTCTTACTCAGGGGTATGTTAAAGAAGTTGCAGTTCAAGGTCGTTTCGCTTATTTAGCAGACAATAACAGAGGATTGACAATTCTGGATATTCAACTGATTGATGATTTGAAAGAAATTGCGAACATTACTACTGAGACCAACGCAAATTCATTAATGATAAAAGACAGTTATGCTTATATAGGTACAAACAATAAACTTTTAATTATCCAGATAATTCCATAAAGGAGATACCATGAAAAACAATATTCGAATAATCATTTTTTCATCATTTTTAATGATGTTTTCAATTGCACTCTTTGCCCAGAATAATGCTCCTGTTGTGGTCAATTCTCTCCAGGATTTTTCCATTAATGAAGATTCTTCAGATTTCAGCATAAATTTGAATGAAGTTTTTGCTGATCAGGACAATGATGTGCTTGCTTTTAGTGTATCAGGTAACAATCATTTACAAGTGGAAATAAACAACGGTCTGGTAATCATTATTCCACAGCAAAACTGGAATGGAACAGAAACATTGACTTTTACAGCTACAGACCCGCTAGGGGAGTCGGCTTCGGATAATGTAACGATTACAGTGACCGGAATAAACGATTTGCCATTTGTTGATGTTACGGTATCAAGTGTTTCAATAACCTTTAATACGCCTTATACCAGTATTAATCTTAATACTATTTTCTCTGATCCTGATCTGATATATGGTGACGTACTTTCTTATTCATATAGCGGAAACGTTAATATTGGTGTTTCTGTAGTGGCTGGTGTAGTAACTTTTACTCCCGATTTTGATTTCTGGGGAACTGAAACAATCAGTTTCACTGCTACTGATTTGCAGGGAGCATCAGTATCACAAGATGTGAGTGTATCAGTTATAACTCCTGAGATTGCAAACGTTTCAGTCAGTCCAAATCCATTCTCTCCTGACAATGATGGTCAAAAAGATCAAACAACTATCAGTTTCTATACAAGTGCAAATGGAACAGCAGATCTCGTTATCTTTGAAAGAGATATTTTTCCACGCGTACCGGTTTTGATAGAGAATATTCCTGTCAATGCGGGATGGAACCAGTTTACATGGGATGGTTATGCTAATACCGGTGTTCACAGTGGCTCAATTGTACCGGATGCAGGTTATGGAATGAGTATATCAGTAGGGAGTGCTGAATACGAGATTGAATTCAGCATTTATGTTGATACAACTCCTCCAATAATCGATTTGCTTTCCAGTTATCCTAATCCATTTTCACCCAATGGCGATGGTTACAATGATTTTCATGATGTGCGATATAGAGTTGATGATGTAAGAATAGAATATATAGGTCTTGTTCATGTGAACCTTTGGATGCAGGGGCATGATCCTTATGAACTTATGGGTAATTATCCATACATGGCTACAAAATTCATCAATGAAGACGGTAGTGATGCGGATTATTCCACATTGAATGCTGCATTTAATGTTCTTACTGATGGTGGATATTTACTGATAGTCAGGGATTTAGTAGGACCTACTCAGGTAAATACAGCGACTTATCCTCAATATAGTCTTTCACCCAATGCAGAGTATGATTTTATAGTTGGTGGAAATGGTTCTCAAGTTTATAATCGAGTAGAAGTAACTACCGGCGAAAGTATCTACAAAATAGGTGCACTGCAATATCCTTATCTTTCAGTTAATGGTGTAGGTTCTAATGACCATGAAACCGATACTGATGAAATCGTGGGACATGATTTCTTCAGAGTTTTCGTAGTGGAAGGAAATGCCAGTTTTAATATCTATAACAGTAATGGTTCAGTGTATGCACTAAACGATCTATTCCCGATATATTATGGAGATTTTCAGAATCTTCGTCACCCGATAACTAATGACCTTTATAGTCCTGGTTTTCAATACAGGGCAACAATTCCTGGTATTGTAGAAGTACCTGATGAAGTTATGCCGGACGGAAGATACATTTATAGAATAATTGTTACAGATCAGGCAGGTCACGCTGAAGAAGAATCCGGTGAACTGCTTGTAAATAACTATCCGATTGAAGTAACTGCTACCGTGAATCCAATTTCAATTTCTCCGGGTAATGCAGACGGATACTATGATCATACTGTCATCCAATATCAGGTTTCTGAAAGGGCTTTTGTGACTGTGAAAATATGGGATACAAATACCAATCAGGTAGTTAAAATTCTCAGAGACGGTTTGGATACTCCACAACACGGTTATGTTATCTGGGATGGCACAGACCATAACGGTAATCCGGTTTCTTTGGGTGAACAAACAGAATATATAGTAGAGATAACAGCTCAGGATAAAGAAATATTAGAAGATGTTGTTAGTGAGCATATCACTGTAACAGTTGATAACATTGGACCGGCGGCAGCTAATATATATCTTTTGAACGGAGAAGTTTTTGTTACAACTCCCACTATTACTGTGGCAGGTATCAGCAATGATGTGACTTCCGATATTCTTCTTTATGTAAATGGAATTTATCAGGGAGTTGTAGGAACAACTCCGCAATATCCCGGATATTTTGAGTTCCCTGTTGCTCTTCAGGAAGGTATGAACACTATTATGATCAGACTGAGAGATTCTGCCTGGAATATGGGAGAATATTCTAACATAATATCGCTTACTCTCGATTCTTCAGCACCATTCATCAATATAACAAATCCTGAGGCTGAACAATTATTCCGTCATACTCCAATCCGACTGCAGGCAAATGTTTCAGATCTGGGCGGAGTGGGAGTATCTCCTTCATCTGTAAAATTCGGAGTTTCATACTATGGCAATACAATCAGATGGGAAAATGCTCAGCAGAGTGTAATGAATTCCAATGTATATTACTATGATCTTCATATCGATGAAACCATTGAACAACTTGCAATTAGTTTATATGCTCAGGCTGCCGATATGCTCGGTAATACAACGGTAACTGAAGAATCGGTGGAGTTCTTCTACAGAGCAATACTGCCACCTGATATTATCAGTCATATTCCGGCCGATGGCGAGGCTGTTAACGCACTTCCCAACGGAAGATTATCGGTAATTACCTATGACAATGAAGGACTAGGATTGAACCAAAGCGACAGCAATATCTGGCTGCAAACAGCAACAGGTGCACCTGTAACAGGTACAAAAACAATTGTGGATCTCGGAGAGAATCAGTACAGAATCGATTTTGTCCCTTCGACCAATCTGAGTAACGGTCAATATACATTTATTTCTTCAGTTAAAGATAATTTTGAAGATGGCGGTTCTGTAGCTACACTCACAACTAACTTTATTTTTGATGCTACCAGTCCGGTAGTCAGCAATCTTGAAGCTAACAATGTGCCAAATACTCAGTCAGTATCGCTTTACAATGGGGCTCTGGTGAATTTTGACATAGCAAGCATCAGTATGGACTTTTCTGATTTACCTGCCGGTATCAATAATGCAGATTCAGAAATAAAACTCTATAGACAGAATGGCGTAATGGTCCCTGGTATTAAAACAATTACAGGGGACAAAATAAGCTGGGTTCTGACAGCTCCACTTCTTTACAGTGTAGATTTTGGTAATTATTATGTAGAATATAATATTGTGGATAATGCAACAAACGCTTCACACAATACCGTTTCATTCATCCTTTCTGATGCAGGTTCTCC
>JAQVBK010000095.1 GCA_028690365.1 Candidatus Cloacimonadota bacterium | reverse complement strand
CGGTCTGCGCAAGGAAGGAACAGGACGCGGGAAAATGATTCGGGAGTAAAAATGAATGAAACCGATTCTGTTTATTGTGATTGAACCGTCCCTGTTATCCCATATTGCAAACTGAGCAGCTTTTTCTCCGACTTCTCTTGCTTCCTGCTGATCCACATCTGAAACACAGTTCATGAATGAACGCTGTAAATAACCGAATGTATCAGAGCGAACTCTTTTGATGTTAAGATTCTTCTTGATGTAGTCTGAGAGCAAGTCGCCCAATGCACCTGTACCGGATAATTGGACATTTCCATGATCATCTTTTTCAACTTCTTCGACCAGTTTTGTAATAATTGGCTGTCCATCCTTATCCTGAATTCCTTCTGAAATGGCAATAATGCATCTGCCGAATTTATCGTAAACTTCTTTAACATCTTTGAGAAAACCTTCTCTGCTAAATGGCCTTTCGGGAAGATAAATCAAATGGGGTCCATCATCAGGATATTTTTTTGCAATCGCGGAAGCAGCAGTCAGAAAACCAGCATGACGACCCATAACTACCCCAATGTAAACACCTGGGAGAGCTCTGTTGTCCAGATTAGCTCCAATAAATGCTTGCGTTACAAAACGTGCTGCTGAACCAAATCCGGGAGTATGATCATTCAAAATAAGATCATTATCAATAGTCTTGGGGATATGAATTGCTCGAAATTCATAACTGGATAAATCAGCCTGTTCATTAACTATGCGTACAGTATCTGCAGAGTCGTTTCCGCCAATATAAAAAAAATACCTTACATCGTGAGCTTTCATAACTTTGAACATTTCACGACAGTATGCCTCATCAGGCTTTACTAGTGTTGACAGTAATGCTGAAGAAGGTGTTATAGCTACTTTTTCAAGATTATTTGTAGTCTCCTGAGTCAAGTCTATAAAATCCTCATTGACTATTCCGGCTACTCCATGCAACGCTCCATAAACCCTTGTTACCTGAGGGAACTTTCTTGATTCCAGCACTGCCCCGACTAAAGATTGGTTGATGACAGCTGTAGGACCGCCTCCCTGAGCAATTAAAACTTTTCCTTCTAACTTCATCTTCTCTCCATAAATGTTTGTTTATGACAAAAAAAAGTAATACCAAATGAAGTCAATATATTTGAGAATTGTAAGATTATGATCGATTATGGTTATTTCAACATAAAAATCTGGACAGAGAAGACTAAAACACGAAATTTGCAAGTAAAAATAATTCGAAGAAGGAGCAATAATGCATTGTGATTTAATTATATCGAATGCTTCGCAATTGTTAACGCTTTCTGGTTCATCATTTCCCAGAACAAAGAATGAGATGAATGAGTTATCTATCATTTCCAATGGAGCAATAGCAATAAAGAACGGATTAATATCCGATGTGGGCAAAACATCAGAGATTCTTAGGAAATGGAGTTCGCAGAGTGTTATAGATTCTAAGAATAAAGTTGTTATGCCGGGCTTTGTGGACTCTCATACTCATCCGGTGTTTAAGCAAACCCGTGAAAACGAATTTGAGATGCGCTTGCAAGGAAGGAGTTATGTCGAAATATCAAAGTCAGGTGGTGGAATAAGAGCCAGCATAGAAGGCGTAAGAACTGCGACAGAAGATGAATTACTTGAGCTTAGTAAAAAACGCATTCTGAAGATTATTTCACAGGGAACAACAACTTTGGAAGCAAAAAGCGGATATGGATTGACTACGGAAAGTGAATTAAAAATGCTTAGAGTAATAAAAAAGCTTAACGAGATTATGCCGGTAGAAATTGTTCCAACATTCATGGGGGCTCATGAATTTCCCCCCGAGTTTAAAAACGATCGTCAGGAATATATTCGCATATTGAAGGAAGAGATGATACCGGCAGTTGCGGCCGAGAAACTTGCTGAATACTGTGATATCTTTACTGAAGAGCATGTTTTTTCGATAGACGAATCAAGAGATATACTGAATATAGCAAAGGAATATGGATTCAAAATTAGGATGCACGCAGATGAAATTAAACCTATTGGAGGAGCTGAATTAGCAGCTGAATTGAGTGCTGTTTCAGCAGATCATTTGGGGGCAGCTTCTGATTCTGGCATAAAGGCACTTAGTGAAAAAGGTGTAATTGCTACATTATTGCCTGCGACACTATTTTCACTGGGATTCAAAGAGTATGCTCGAGCCAGAAGTATGATTGATGAGGGAGTTGCAGTTGCTTTGGCGACGGATTACAATCCCGGAAGCTGTAATTGCGACAGCATGCAGTTAGTTATTACGTTGGCGACCATTCAAATGAAAATGAGTATTGCTGAAGCTATATGTGCCTCTACTATCAATGCTGCTCATGCTCTCAACAGAGGAGATAGAATTGGAAGTATTGAGGTTGGAAAACAGGCAGATATTTTAATATGGGATATACCTTCGTATCAATTTATTCCATATCATATGGGTTCAAATCATATTGAGACTGTAATCAAAAAAGGTGAAATTATATACAATTGCAAATGCTAAAAAAAACGGGGAGTATTTCTACTCCCCTCAAAAGTCTGTAACTTTTTAGATAATTAATATCTTCTTTTTTCTTTAACTCTGGCGGCTTTACCCTTAACTCTGCGCAGATAGAACAATTTAGCTCTTCTAACATGTCCGTGTCTTACTACTTCAATTTTATCAATTAAAGGTGAGCTCTGAGGGAAAATTCTTTCAACACCAATTCCGTTAGACACTTTTCTTACAGTAAAAGTTTTAGAAATACCCATGCCTCTTTTCTGAATTACTATTCCCTGAAAAGCCTGGATTCTTTCTTTTTCGCCCTCTTTAATTTTGTAGTGCACTTTTACAGTATCACCAACATTATACTCTGAAATGTCTGTTCTGACTTGGTCATTGGTTACCTGATTGACAATATCCATTTTTCCTCCTTTATATTTCGGAGATGAGCCTGTCCAAAATAATTGCTACAGCGCTTCTAACAGACAAATGATTATAGTTATCATAGCCTTTTATTGGCTTCAAAACAATGTCTGACATTCGATGGATTTCTTCAGTTAATCCGTTGCCTGTTCCAAAAATTAATAAAACAGGTCTTGAAGAATTTTGAATGATCTCTTTTGTTTCAAGGAAGGTTTTTTGCCCCTCCATTTCTACTGCTGTAGTTGATATCAGTAAAGGACAGGTCAGTTCCTGTGATTTTAAATCCTCTAATACATCTTCTATATATCTTGCATATCTGACAACAGAAAAAGCTTCTACTCTATCACTGTTATAATTCTGGGCGATTTCAGTTTTCCAGAAATCTTGTACTCTGGAGAGCAGAGATTCCTGACTGCTTAACCTGTTGATAAGATAATATCCTTTTACTCCAAAAGTTATACAACTTCTGGCAATATCGTGAATATCCAGATTGGTTATTGAAGTAGTTACTATCTCAAAATGTTTATTGTAAACAGGATAGTGTACCAATCCAACATAAATATTATTTTTCATCAGTCAAAAGCTCAGGTCTGATGCTCTTTGTTGTTTCGATTGATTGTTGCAGACGCCATTTATTTATTTCCTTATGATTTCCGGAAAGTAGAACTTCCGGAACTTTCAAACCTCTGAAATCTGGTGGTCGAGTATAATGTGGACAGCCAAGTAACTTTTGTTCATGGGAATCTTCGTATGCTGAGTTGATATCGTTTAAAACTCCTTCCTGCAGACGACATAATGCATCGATTAATATCATTGCCGGCAATTCTCCACCAGAAACTACATAATCTCCGATAGATAATTCATCAGTAACTAATGCCTGTCTGACTCTGTGATCGATTTCTTTGTAATGACCACAAAAAATTACTATTTCATCCTGTTGAGAATATTCTTTAACAATCTGCTGATTCAATAATCGACCTTGAGGTGTAAAATAGATGACGTTTTTCTTGCTGTTGACTGGCAGAGAATCCCAGGCATTGAAAAAAGGCTCTGGTTTTAAAACCATCCCAGCTCCACCGCCATATGGATAATCGTCTACTTGTCTTTTAGGGTTGTTTGAGTAATCCCTTAAATCTCTTACGTAGACTTCAGTTTTTTTTTCTGCTAGCGCTATGCCAACAATACTTTCAGAAAGAAAGTTATCAAAGAGAGGTGGAAAAAGAGTCAGTACGAAGATTTTCATAATGATAATAAATCATCAATATTCCTGACAAAAACTTTCTTCTCAGTTTCTTTGACTTCACTTACAAAAAAATCCACAAAGGGAATCATTACTTCTTTTCCGGAAGATGACACTACTAGAATCTTATGTGCACCATTATCAATTATGTCTGTTACAACACCAATCATAATATCGTTGAATATAATCTCAGAATTGAGGACTAATTTTGCCTCTTCATCTATAAATATATCATCATAATCTGACTCTGTTACCATGAGCTGGACTTTGTCAAATGGTGAGATCTCTTTCAGTACTTCCGGATTTTCTATACTGATTCTGTAAGTATTTCCCTTTCTTCTATTGTCTAAAATTTTCACTAACTGCACACTATTATCTGAAAAGAACAAAAAATGATGATTTAATTCTAATAACTCAGGTTTGAATATTTTATATGGTTTGATAACCAGATAACCCGATTCATCAGTTCTTCCCAGCCTGGCTATTGGAATTAAATCAGAAATCTCCATTATTATTCAATAATTTCTAATTCAGCTCTTTTTCCCTGTCTGGTAGAAACTGCATTCATGATAGTTCTTATTGCACCAGCAGTTCTACCGTGTTTACCAATAACTTTACCAATGTCGGTTTTTGCTACTCTTAATTCAAATAGAGTGATTTTGTCACCGGCTATTTCACTGATTTTTACTTCACTTGGGTCGTCAACAATTGCTTTTACGATAAATTCGATCAATTCTTTAAGGTTTTCCATTTTTACTAACTCCTCTAGTTTTCAGTATCTGTAACCATTTCAGTTTTTTTTGGGTATTTTTGTTTATGCCACATCTCCAGAATTCCTACTTTTCTGAATAAGGAACGAACAGTATCTGTGGGTTGAGCACCATTACCGAGCCATTTTACAGCTTTTTCTGTGTCTACTCTAAATGTGAAAGGTTCTGTTTTAGGATCATAGTATCCTACTGATTCAATATATTTGCCATCTCTTTTAACTCTGGAATCGACAGCAACAATTCGATAGAATGGTTTGTTTCTGGAACCCATTCTTCTAAGTCTTAACTTAACCATTATTTCTCCTTATTTTATACTTAAAATATTTTCTGAGTGGTTGAAATTTTTTTTCACCCTTTATCTCGTCAAGCTATTTTTTATTCTCATGTCTTATAAACAGTTATGCAATAAAGATGTTTGATAAGAGAATCAGCTAAAATGGAAGACTCATTCCTTTAGGCATTTTTTTGCCTGAGAAATTTTTCATCATTTTCTTCATTTGCTCAAACTGTTTAAGAAAGCGGTTAACTTCCTGAATTGAAGTTCCGCTACCATCTGCAATTCTCTTTCGACGTGAACCATTTAGGAGAGAAGGATTATTCCTTTCGTGATGAGTCATCGAAAAAATAATTGCTTCGATATGTTTCAGCTCTTTATCTTCGAAAGTTACGTCTTTCAGAGCTTTGTTGTTCATGCCGGGGATCATCCCCATAAGTTGATCAAGTGGACCCATTTTTTTTATTTGTTGAATCTGATCGAGAAAATCCATGAAATTAAACTGATTTTTCCGCATTCTCTTAGCCATTTCTTCGGCTTTTTGTTTATCAAAGCTTTCTTCAGCTTTTTCAATCAAACTTAGGATATCGCCCATTCCGAGAATTCTGGAGGCCATTCTGTCTGCGTGAAATTCTTCCAAATCGTTAATTTTCTCACCGGTTCCAATGTAAGCAACTGGTTTACCAGTTATGGCTTTTATGGATAAAGCAGCTCCACCGCGTGCATCTCCATCCATTTTTGTCAGAATTATCGCATCAAAATTGAGAACATTGTGGAATTCTTTTGCAACATTGACTGCGTCTTGGCCGGTCATGGCATCTGCAACGAAAAATATATAATCTGGTTTAACAAGATTTTTCAGGTTATTGACTTCTTTCATCATTATTTCATCGATGTGCAGTCTTCCCGCAGTATCAAATATAAGTAAATCGTGAAATTCAGTATCTGCTTGCCTCAAAGCTTGATCTGCGATTTTTAGAACATCTTTTTCCTGATACTTAGAGACCACGGGGAGGTTGAGTTGCTTACCGAGGGTTTCAAGTTGGTGTATGGCGGCAGGACGGTAAACATCGCAAGCTACTAAAAGCGGCTTGTTACCCTTTTTCCTGAAAAAGCTGGCCAATTTTGCACATGCGGTTGTTTTTCCTGAACCTTGTAGTCCTACGAGCATAATTTTATTTTTACGATTTGTAGGGAGATTGATTCTTATGTTTGTTTCACCCATCAAATTGACTAACTGCTCTCTAACAATTTTTATAACCTGGTGACCAGGTTCAAGGCTTTTCATAACCTCTTGGCCGATGGCTCTTTCTTGAATTTCATTAATAAAATTCTTAACAATTTTGAAGTTAACATCTGCTTCCAGTAGTGCTCTTCGAACTTCACGTAATGATTCTTTTATATTATCTTCGGTGAGCTTTCCTTTTCCTTTCAGTTTCTTGAAGATTCCATCAAGTTTATCAGTTAATTCATTGAACATGTTGACTCCATTTTCAGATTTTTCTTAGATTTTCAATTTTCTGAGAATAATTACCGGAAAAAATGTAAGATCCTGCTACCAAAATATTAGCTCCTCTGTGAATCAACTCTTGAGAATTATAGGAAGTAACTCCGCCGTCGATTTCGATTTCAATTTTTTTATCGGCAATTAAAGGTTTTAATTCATCCAACTTATCATACACAAGTGGAAGAAATTTTTGACCACCAAATCCGGGATTGACACTCATTAGGAGTATAAAATCGAGATCATTTAAGAGATGTCTCAGTGTATTTATTGGAGTTGCAGGGTTTAGGACAATTCCGGCTTTCATGTTTAATTCTTTAATAGCTGCAATTGTTCTGTGACTATGGTATACTGTTTCCTGATGAAAAGATACATATTTTGCGTTTATATCAGATAAAAAGCTAAAATAGTTTTCAGGATTGGTAACCATTAAATGTACATCAAGAGGGATATCTGTTGATTGGGCAATTTGTTTTAGAACAGGTTGTCCAAAAGTGAGATTAGGGACAAAATGTCCATCCATTACATCAAGATGTAACAAATCAGCACCAGCTTGCTTAATATCTGCGAGTTCTTTTTCTAAATGAAGAAAATTTGCTGCCAGTAGAGACGGGGATATTTTTATCATTTTCAGCTCTCATAAAAAAGACTATTTCCCGAATTATTCCGGGGGTAATTTGTTCTATTTTTTCCAGTATGTATTGTTTTTTTAGAATAAGTTCTTGAAGCCATACATTGTTGTTAACAGCGATAAAGATGGTTTTATTCTCGATTTTATACACATGAGAATACTGAGCTAGTATTTTTCCTACGATTTCTTTCCATGCGAAATAGAGTGTGATAAAATCTTTATGTTTATCGCCGGCAATACGAATAACGATATTCATTAGCGTATTGCCGGCTTTTCTCATTTTATTCCGTTAAATTATTCTTTCTTAGTCGTTTTTTCTAAGAAAAAGAGAAGTACCCCACCAACAAAGGATAGAAACCAGGACTGCAATGTAGTAAGCTGTGCCCAAAGCTGAATAGCTAGAATCATATGTTTGCATCAAATATCCCGGAATAACCGACACAACTATAACAAGTAAATAGCCAATTATGCCGAGAATAAGGTTCTTTCTAATATTATTGATTACTACTGTTGCTCCCAGAACGATTGCAACCAGTACTAAAGTAATAAATGATAGAAGTACATATACTCCTGTGGGGAAATCTGCAGATTTGAGCATATAAACAGGTGTCAAAATTCCTAGCAAGAAAAGTGCAACTCCGATAATTTTTCGGATTAGAATTTTGTTCTTGCTATCGGTGTCGTCTTTTCTTTTAACATTTTTCAGATATAAGTAAACTCCGGCAAACACCAATAGAAAAAATACTGTATATCCTGGTAGAGTTGTACCAGGATTATCAGTAAGAAAACCCAACGCAGAAAACACACCTATCACAAGAATCCAGCTGATAACATTCAATACAATTCTCACTATTCCTCCTGTGTTGTTATTGTTATTCTCCTGTTACTGAAACTTTAATTTTTGCTTTTATTGAACTGTTGAATTTAATCTCAACTTCAAAATCGCCAAGTTCCTTAATATGATTATCCAAAGAAATGAGGTTCTTATTGATGTCAAATTCTTTTTCTTTGAGAGCATTAGAAATATCATATTCTGTAACAGAACCAAAAAGATGTCCATTTTCATCTGCTTTTTTAGCAAAATTCAAAGTAAGTCCTTCTACTTTTGCTGCAATAGCTTTAAGCTTATTTTCAGCTTCCAATTCTTTCAGCTGAGCTTCTTTTTTAATCTCCTCAACTTTTTTCAAATTTGCCGGTGAAGCAAAAATTGCAAAATTTCTTGGTAAAAGATAATTTCTGGCATAACCATCAGCAACTTTTACTACATCTCCTGCTTTACCAACATGTTTCATGTTTTCAACAAGAATGATTTTCATTTATTCCTCCAATTGATGTAGTTTACGTATGTCGAACCATAATTCGAACATTCCGGTGAATATCACCAGTAAAAAAACGTATGGATTGATTATTAGTGCCAGTATCAGGAAAAAACTGAACACTCTGGATCTGGCAAAATAATCTCCCCAGTAAAAAGACAAAACTGCAAAGCCTTGCATCATAAAGAACATTGAAAAAATAATCAGCAGATTAATAGAGATAGTTCTAAAACCTGGAATCAGAAATAAAACCAATACTGCAATAAAAGGATAAACCAGTTTAACAGGCAGTTTCATAAGTCTGAATTTCCATGAAGGGGACAGATATTTTGATAATAAAAGAGTCCCAATAAACAGTCCCAGAAAAACTGCTACTACACTCATAGCAGCGTTATATTCTACCATGATATATTTTAATCTGTCTACTGATTTGAGGTAGATATCCATATGTTCCTGATTGTCTGCAAAGACTTTCATGATAAATTCGTTATTTACTGAGAAAGCAGTATCATAAAGCTTCAGGTAGTAATCTCTGAAGAAAAACTGCTTGATAAAAGCAAAAATTATATTAACACCACTGACGGTCAGAATTGTTCTAAGATAATCTCCGTTTTTCCTCAGTAAATAAACGTAAATATACAGGGATAAGCCTAAACCAACAAGTAAATTCAGTGTGGTTGGAGTATTAGACGTATCCGCTAAGAATAACACAAATATGGCTATAAAAAGAACTGCAAAAAAACTTGCAGGTTTGTACTTTCCCAGAAGTAAGTTTTTACCCGCTAAACTGATTGCAAAAATCAATCCGAGTGTGGTTGAAAAAAGTGACAACGCAACGGATATAATTGCAACCGTGAACACAATTATTCTGCAATGTAAGGCAGAAGAGCCATTTGGCGAGCTTTTTTAATTTCTCTGGAAACAGCTCTCTGATGTTTGGCGCATGTTCCGGTATTTCTGCGGGGTTCAATTTTGCCACTCTCAGAGATCATTCTTTTCAGAATATCGGTATTTTTGTAATTTATTGGTAAGTCAGCATTTCTGCAAAAACGACAAGTTCTTTTTCTTGCAGCTCTTTTGACAAAACCTTTTCCGGTAGAGCTTGAATTATCGTTGCTTCTGTTATTTCTATACATGATTTTCTCCAGTTTTTTTAGAATGGTACATCGTCGTCTGTAACTGATTCTTCCAGACTATTATTTGAAAATTTTGGTTCTGAAACATCATTGGTTCCACTGTAATCATCATTTTTTTCCAGATTACTAATCCTACTTGCAGATATTTCAACTATTTTGACATTCTGATTTTCTTTGTTTACATAAGTTCTGGTTTTTAGATTTCCTTCCACTATTACCGGACTGCCTTTGTGTAATCTTTCAGCCGAAGTTTCTGCCAGTTTATTCCAGGCAACCACATCAATGAAGTGACTTTCTTGCTGCCACTCACCATTTGCATCTTTCCAGACATTATCAAAAGCAATAGGTATTCGGGCAACAGGACTTCCTTTGGGAGTATACCTTAATTCTACGTCTCTTGTTAATCTGCCGCTTATGATGATTGAATTGATACGGGGAAATCTTAACTCATGTGCCATTATTGCTCCTTGCTCATTGAACCCGTTAAAAGATTATAACGGAAAATTTTTTCGTTCAGTTTGTAGTAGCGATTAATCTTAGTCGTTTGGGAACCATTGATCTTGAAGTAGTTAATAAAGAAGTAACCTTCTTTTTTCTTGTCAATTTCAAATGCCAATACTTTCTTTCCCCAAATGTCGGTGTTTATAATTTCACCTTCATTTTCTTTGATGAACTCACAGAATTTTTTGTTTTCATTTTCTGCTTCTTCAGGGGTAAGGGCAGGATCAATTATGATCATGCTTTCAAATTCATTCATTATTCCTCCTTTGGTCTCTCGATTCTGAACTTGGGGTTAACTGCTCAGAATAGGATTTTTTGCTTCTGCTATACATATTCAGCGCTTTACTCATATCATCACGAATAAAGGTGCTGATAATTTTTTGAGTAAAATTGAAACATATCTCTAGTTTCTTAAGGTCAGATTCATTGAAGTCTGACAACACATAATCAGATAATATCTGTTCAGGATTATTGTCGACACCAATTCGCATTCTGTTGAATTCAGAATGCCCGAGTTCATCAATAATGGATTTAAGACCATTATGACCACCATCTCCACCCTTTTGTTTCAATCTAATTTCTGCTAGAGGCAGATAAATATCATCAACAATTACAATGAAATCTTCGATTTCCGAATATTTCGATAAAATTTTTCGTACGGCTTTTCCACTAAGATTCATGTACGTTGTCGGCTTAATTAATATTGCTTTTTTGGTTTGCAGAAAAAAATAATCTTCTTTTAGTTTGAAGTCTGTTTTGAGCTTTTCTGCGTACTTATCTAATACCATAAAACCTATATTGTGCCTGTTATATGTATACTCTATACCAGGATTGCCTAAGCCGACCACAAGCTTCATATATTATTCAGTTGCTTCTTCTTCAACCTCAGAAGTTGAACCCTTTGGTG
>JAQVBK010000094.1 GCA_028690365.1 Candidatus Cloacimonadota bacterium | reverse complement strand
ACGCATTCCATAAATGAATGTCAGAAAAATATCTTTCCAGGGAACTGCATCAAAAAGTGAACCCAGTTTCAGCATGAAAATCATTCTGAAAACGGTAAAAATCAGCATCTGAAACAGCACAATCTTCAGGAAGTATTTGTTTGTCTCTGAAATTCTCAATTGACACTCCATAATCTCAGTTTAGTTATTTGCAAATGACTGACGTCTATTTTGAACCCTATTTTTTGGTCAAGGCTAAACTTTGACTTGATATGTTTTTAAAATCGTGACGATATTTGCTAACACATGAATAAAAGACTTGAATAAATAAACACAATAGATTTTTTGGCTGTAGATTTAATAGTAAATCAATTTCTGCCTTTAAAAAATTCTTAAAAAAATCGAGGGTTTATGTTATCAGTTCATTGTATTCCTCTTTGGAAGAATCTTTACTCTGAAATTTTTGCCGAAAAGAATCAAAACAATGTTTACGTTTTCCCTACCAGTTCAGCAAAGACTGATTTTATCAGGCTTCATCAGTCCAGGTGGCAACTTCAGAAAACAGGTTATTTCACTATGTCTGAAATAAAAGAGAAAATGACCTGCCGAAAACTTCCTCAATTGCATCATGAAATGAGACGAATTCTCCTGTATTCTGCAATTTCTTCTGAGCAGAAAGAACTCCTTGCTTTAGGGAGTTACTTTCAATCTCGACTTTTCCTGAAAAAATTACTGGATTTATGGGAAGAAATGAGCGAAGAGTTAATTGATAACGATTATGTAAAATCAAAAATATTTGCAAATGAGTTATCTTCAGAAAGGCAGCTCGATATCTGGCAAACAGTAGCAGAAATAAAAATAGCCTATCAAAACATTGTTATTGAAAAAGGATATAGTGATTTCATTGATAGTTCTTCAGAGTCATTCGATTTTAATTTCCTCGAAGCCTACTCAAAAATTATCTTTGTTAATCAATTCTATTACACAGCCAGAGAAAAAAAAATCATTAATGAATTGAAAAAAATAAAGGATGTGGATATTTATTTCCATCTTTCAGAGAACTTTATAGATAAAGATAAGTTGCAAATAAGTCGTGACATAGACTTTACTCCATTGCTTCGCTGCAGTAATTTAAAAATGCATTTCTTTGCCGGCGAAACCGATCAGTTAAGTATGATTTCTTCCATGTTGGAGCATTCAAACAAAAACAAAATCAATTTCATAATTGATTTTCATCTAAATAGGCAGAATTATTTGCCTTTTTTAAATAGGAATCATCTTCTTTTTAACGATCATTTAACTGCAAACAATACTATAATTTGGGGAATTTTATCTCATTATAATCAGATAATTCAAAATACACTACACGATAATAGCAACGATATTCTCTTACCTTTATTCGAGCTGAGAGAGTTTTTAACGGAAAAACGATTCAGATTTGTGGTGGGAGTTGACGAAGGAGAATTATTTGAAGAGACAATTCAACAACTTAATAAGTTGATTGAGAATGATTTTATCTTTCTGGATAAAAATCATCAGATTCTCTCAGGAAAAATAATTCCTGAAATCAAAAAACAAATTCTGCAATTTTCGAATATGAAAAATATCGGTCAGTTTTGTTCAGTAGTTAATCAAATAATCGACTCATATTTACAAAATTCCCTGACAAAATCTATAGATATTGTTGAGACATTTGCAAATATTCTCTCGGAGTTCGAAACTTTGGAAAGAAATCTATCCATTTCAAAATGGGGAAATGATCTCTTTCAGAACCAGAAAAAAAATGAGTTTGGACCGACAATACTGAAATTATTTCTAATATTCTGTGCAGAGAAGGAAATTAAAGTCGATCAAAAAAATACTGATTTCGAGCAAACTAAAATATTGTCATTACAAGAAACGAGAAATCTGCCCCTTTCCAGAATATGTATTGCCAATCTGACTGAAAAAACTCTTCCGGGGAGTCCCAAACAGCCCTTCTTATTCAGTGAAAACCAGAGAAAAGTCTTGGGTTTAAAGACTTATCATGATATAAATCAAAGAGATAAATACTATCTGTTAAGATTATTGGCAACAAGTGAAGAAGCTTATCTTTTTAGTTTCAGTCAACGAGACAATGATATTGAAGTAAGCTCTTTCATCGAAGAATTGCTGATGGTTATGCAAGAAAAAATTAGCGTTAACTCAATTGACAATCTTAGCTTTTCAGGATTGATGAATAATATGCTGAATCTAAACCAACATAAGTTGTGCCCAGATTCAATCGATGAAGAGACTTTCTTGATTCCGGTTATTCCTGATATTGATTTTCCATGTCACACTATCAGTTTATCTGCAACCAGTCACTATCTTTTAAGAGAATCCCCTTTTGAATACTGCCTGCGGGAAAAAATGAAACTTGTACCTGCGATTACAGAAAAACGTATCGATTTTTCAGAAAGTTATCTTGGCAATTTTATACATGAAGTCTTTCGTCAAGTGTGGAAAGCGTATCATCACAGATACAAGAACAAACTAAAAACAGACTTCTTTATCAATAATCCCACCGGAAAAATTCTGGATGAAATATTACGTGAAGCAACAAACAGCAAAGATTTCAAACTTCGGAATGCAGGAGGTTTCTCTGAACGCTATTTTCAACGCTTTTTTATACCAATTATAGAGCAAAGTATTAAACATTTTCTGGTATGTATCAGTGAAATATTCAATAGAAATGATTATATCTTTGTTCAACCTGAAATCAAACATGATAATATTTTTATGTCAGAAATCACTTATGAAAATGTTATCTACAATATCATTCTGAGAGGAATAATTGATCTCGAGATAAAAGATGAGGATAATATCTATATATTTGATTATAAAACCGGGAGCGATAGTCCATCGAAAAAGAGAAAATATGAACATCAATTATTTTTTTACAACCTGATATACACTCTCCAAAACTTACCTTCAGCCGAAGGATTATTTATCTATTTCACAGAAAGACAAAAACTGGAAAATTTCTTAAATAGACCTTCAGCAAAAACAGATCTGAAAAAAGAAATATGCTCTGAGTTGAGTATAATTCTGGAAGAAGGATACAAACTACCGCTCAAGAAATACATTTATGAAGACAAAGACATATCGCGCCGAGACTTACTTAGATCGGGATCAGCAAATATCGGAGAAGAAGATGATGAATAATGCCAGAATTAAAATTATTAAAGCAAGTGCGGGTACCGGGAAAACCTATAGAATTTCACTTGAATACATCAGGATTCTGCTTGATTATCAGAATTGTAAAGTTTCACCGGCGGAAATTTTGGCAATTACCTTTACTAACAAAGCTACTGCTGAAATTAAAGAACGAATATATGAGCATCTAGAACTGCTTACACAGAAAAGAAACTCTGATCCAGATTACAAAATTCTGGTGGATAATCTGGAACAAATAACTCCTGTAACTAAATTAACAGATTCAAATTTTGCATACCTGAACCAGATTTACAAGGACATGCTGAAAAATAAAAATATGCTCAATATAAACACCATAGATGCTTTTACTTATTCAATTTTCAGCTCTGTTATTGCACCACACTGCAATATCAACGAATTTGAGTTAGACAACTCAGTGAATGAAAATTATTTGCCTGAGTTATATGATGCTATGCTCTCAGATGAAGTTTATGAATCAGTCAACAATATTATCAGAATCAAACTCGGACGCAATCTGAACAGCTACAGGAAACTAATCACAGATATTATTGATAATCGCTGGTTGATATCATTTTCAAGAGACAATTTTAGCAATCAAATTGAAAATAGCTATGTAGAATTGAAAGGTAGTTTCTACCATAATTATCTATCAATTATCAATAATTTGATTGAAGTTATCTGCACCAGCTACAGCAGTTATCAGATTGAAAAGAAGAAACCGATAGAATGGCAAAAATTAATTCGTAAAGATTTTGCCCGTATGCTAAATAGTAATCCTTCTGATTATGACGAGAGCGAATGTATTAAAGAATTGAAAGAACTATTTGCTTCAGACGAATTCATCGAAAACGATTATCAAACAGTCTTCGAAGCTGATAATTTCTGGAATGGTACTTATAAGTTCGGAAAATCAAAAGATGAAATTGAAACTATGAAAGAAACCTATGCTCAAGCCAGACAATATCTTGCCGATTATCTGTTTTTGCATAAATTCCTACCAGAACATCATGATCTTATTAAAATAAGCCAAACCATTTACAAAACCTATGACTATATTAAACTTATTAGAGATAAAATATTCACTTATAATGATATAGCTTTCTATACCTTTCGTTACTTATATGATCCAGAGTTATCGATAATTGACAGTTCCAGTGTGATCAATCAGTTCTATGAAAGGCTTTCATACCGCATAAGATTTGTATTGATAGATGAATTTCAGGACACCAGTATTCTGCAATGGAAGATGCTCTACCCAATAATCAACGAAATTGCAGCCGGAGAAGGGCAAAAAGATTATGGCAGAATCATCATCGTTGGTGATGAAAAACAGGCTATTTATGGCTGGCGCGGCGGTGAAAAAGACTTGATGCTTAAAGTTGGAAGCCTGCTTGGTTTATCAGGGTCGCCGGAGTCTCTCAACACTTCTTACCGCAGTCATAAAGACTTGATAGACTTTCATAACGAACTTTTCACAAAAGGATATTCTGAGAATAGTAAATTTCACTCAATCCTGAATTTCTGGGGCATAGAGTGGTCTCATGAAAAAATTATATGTAAGAAAAGCGGTTTACCAGGATTTGTAGAGACAAATATGATAAACAATACTGAATCAAAAATCTCAGCCCTTTCCGCTTTAGTACAGCGTTTGAAACAATTGATAGATGAAAACAGCATCAATCCCGGACAAACTGCAATTCTGGCTCGCACAAACGAAGATTTGTCTTCCGTTGCTGCTCTATTGATAGAAAATAATATAGATTTTATTCTTGAATCTTCTGCTTCTGTTTTTCAATATCGTGCTGTTAAGCCAATAATGCTTTTTTTGTATTTTTCGATTTATGGTGATATACATTCTCTGGCAAAATTTCTCAGATCAGATGTAGTATTGATTTCCGGTAAAGAATTACGAACAGTAATAGACGCAATCAATATTTCTAATAGAAAAAACTTAGTTAACAAACTTGCCGATAACTCTGGATTGCATCCATCATTGTCAGTAATTACAGCTATTCTGAAAAAAGAATACAGCAGACCATTAGTGGGAATAATCAGAGAAGTAATCGAAAGATTCTCAATAATAGGAAATCCCGGACAGGCAGTTTTTTGTAATGAGGTTGATTACATCAATGTTTATAAATTTCTGGAACTAGCGGCGAATTACGAAAACAGTTGTACCAAAAACTACCCGACTGTCTGTGAGTTCTTGAGATACTGCCGAAAACTGGAATCTGCCAAAACTGAAAATCAGAATAGTGTTCCTTCAGCAAATGCCGTCAGATTATTAACCATTCACAAATCAAAGGGAATGCAGTTTGAAACTGTATTTGTTATTCATAAAACTACTCCAGGCAGAACCACCACTACTGATGGGTTGAAACATTATGAAAGTTTCTCAGAATCTTTCAGTGATCCGGAAAAAATGTTGCTGACATTCAATCACGACAACATTCTCCGCAGATGCTCAGAAAAAGAAATTACTGAACAATCAGTAATCAAAGAAGAAGTCGAACAATTGAATACTGTTTATGTAGCGTTAACCAGAGCAATAGCGAATATGTTTATCTTTGTTTCTCTCAGTGTAAAAAGCAAATCAATCTCTGAAATCTACGGTTCATATCATGATGATTTGCAAAAAGGTAAATTCATCGCGAACAGAATGATATTCACATCACTCTATGAAATTGGTGATTGTCATGAGCAAATTTCGGATTATTTTTACCGTTACAGAAGAGGAGAAATTTTTACAAAACTCTCACCAGTAAGCGATAATGAGAAAAAATTTATCTCAGGTAATTTACTTTATCTACCTGAATCTTCTGAAATTAGTGACAAAATTGAAAGCTATGATTTCGATTATTATTTAACTCAAGCAAGAAAAAGACTGGAAGGAGAAATAATTCACTATTATCTCTCAGGTTTAGAATTGAATGTGGAATCAGAAAGAAAATCAGCTATGGAACACACCATTTCCAAATTTGCTTCACTGCTGGACAAAAGTTCGATTCTTGAGTTGTTATCCAAAGCCGACAGCATGATAGAAAAGAACTCTGAGCTTTTCTCTGATGATTACTGGGACAAGGCATTTTGCGAGTTTTCCGTTTTTGATGTTTCTGGAAGAGAATTTCGGATAGACAGACTATTGATTAATCATGATAGAAAAAAAATTCTCATCATAGATTTTAAGACAGGAAGTTTTTCTGAAGAACAAATTCTCAATTATTGTAGAATCATAGAGGAACTACCATTTGTAAAACAGAGTGGTTATTCAGTTATGGCTAAATACGTAGAAGTGAATTGATCTGATTTCAGGCTAAATGTAAGAACACATCAGCAACTGTAGAGGCAAGTTCTGAAAAGAGAATCGGTTTTAACAATACTTTCCTGACTCCGAGAAGTTGTACTTTTTCATCAGTAAATTCGGATGTATAACCAGATGTCAAAATAACCGGCATATTGGGATCAATTGTAAGTATTTTCTCAGCAAGTTGATCTCCTCTCAAGTCCGGCATGTTCAAATTTGTGATTACCATATCAATTTCTTTATTGTTGGAGATAAAATAGTTAAGTGCCTCATTACCACTGCAGAATGTAATAACATTGTATCCAATCTTGCCCAACAACTCTCCGGCAATCCTGTTTAAATCCTCTACATCATCTACAAATAAAATATTACCGGTACCGCTTTTATACTCTTCCTCAGCTTCGTGTATTATTGGCAAAGATTCGGTTGCAGGAATATAGATTTCAAATATTGTTCCCCTGGGCACTGAGTTCCTGACTTTGACTGCACCATTCATCTTTTGCACAATTCCATGCACTACTGACAATCCTAATCCAGTTCCTTCTTTTCCTTTTGTACTAAAATAAGGATCAAAAATCGAGTCTTTTATACTGTCGGGAATACCTGAGCCATTATCCTCAACACTTATGATTAAATAGTCTCCCGTTTTCTCCAAAAGCAATTTTTGGGACTCCTCTTCAGAAATAGAAGCTTCACTCAGATTTATTTGAATAGTATCTCCAATATCTTTAGTGGCATAGAAAGCATTTGTACAGAGATTGAGTATTATTTGCTGAATTTGGGAAGGTTCGCCACAGATCACATCATTTTTAGCTTTCAGCCTTGCCGTTATTTTCACATGAGGAGTAAAAGTTGGTTGCAAGATTTTGATGTAATTGTTGATTATGGGTATAATATGAAAATTTATATCTTTACCTTCGGTTTTTTTTCCAACAGCTAGTAACTGTTTAACAATCGAAGTGGAAGAGAGAGAAGCTCCAAGAATTTTTTCCAATGTTGCTGATAAATTGTCTTTGTTCAGTTTCAAGCTACTAATAGCAATCTCCGTATAGCCAATGATTCTTCCTAGTATATTATTAAAATCATGTGCAATTCCTCCGGCAAGTAACCCCAAAGATTCCATCCTTTTCGAATTCTGCAACAGAATTTCCATTTCCAGGCGTTGATCTTCAGATTTTTTTAAGCTGGTAATATCATTTGCCAGAACTATGATACTTGTCAAATTCCCGTTCTGATCAATTTCTGGTATTCTATCGACCCAGAAATATCTTTTCCCAATCATCTGGTCAAACAACACTTCTTCACAGGATAGAATTGCTTTTTTATGAATAATTACTTCCAAATCTTTCGTAGAATCGAAATGACTCCCTAAATAGAAAAGCTCTTCGTCTGTCTTGCCGATTATATCTTCATTACCGAATCCGAATAGATTAGTAAATCTGACGTTAGCCTGAAGGTATTTGAGATTATTATCTTTTTGATATACAATTGCGGGAATAGAGTCAAACAGAATCTGTAATTGTCTGTTCTTCTTAACCAGTTCTGCCCGGGAGAGTTTTAACTCATAAGTTTTATCATTAACTTCGTTTTCGAGTTTTTTAATCAACTCATAGTAGTTTGAAGTAATGCGTTCTCTTTCAATTTTTGTGACATGAAGTTCATTTTCAAGATGTCTTATCCGTTTCTCCAGATCAAGTTTTTTATCAATCTCAGATAAACCTCTAACCTCAGTATCCATAACACCTCATCAAGATTAAGATTTGTGTTTGTTACATCAAACTACATGCCAATTAACAAGTTAACATAAGAAAGGAATGATTCGGACGGTTTATAGGTCAAGTTTTTTTTACCTTTGTTTAGATATTTCACTTTCTTGATTTGATACGTAATTATTGACTAAAAATCCTATTAAAAATTTTTGGCAGTAAATTAGCATTCTGAGGAGAGTTACATGAGAAGATTAGGAACTGAAGTTGAGGTTTACTCTAAATTAATCAACGAGAAATATATTTACGTAGATAAAACAGATATAGTTAACCACCTAATTACAAAAGAGAAGAAGGTTTTTCTATCCCGTCCGAGAAAATTTGGCAAAACCTTGTTACTCGATATTATCTCAGAAATTTTCAATGGAAATAAAACGCTCTTTGCTAGACAGAAGATTTCAGAATTAGCTGATTGGGAAAAACATCCTGTTATCAGGATAGATTTTTGTAAAATTGATTTTGCTAATGCTCCAATCAAACAAATTATGACCAATTACCTTTTAAAAATTGCCGGCGATTACCGTATTAATACTGAAACCGAAGACTGCCATGAAATTCTGAAAACACTTATTAACAAGCTCAGTAAGAAGAAGGGAGTCGTTTTACTTATCGACGCTTACGATAAACCAATAAATAAATTCATCGAAAAGAAAAAGAACGATCTGGTAGACGAAAACATCATTTTCATGAAAGAATTTTTCTCAGCTATTAATGACTGTGAAAATAATATCCGTTTTCTTATGATAACCGGCACTCTGATGCATGAAAAAGTAGAAATGCTCAATACAATAAAAGGTCTGAAAGATATAACAATTTCTTCAAACTACTCAAATATCCTTGGTTTTAGTAAAACTGAAATCAAAGAAAATTACAGCGAATACCTGAAAAGAACAGCAATGCTCTGGGGAAATACTTCCGATGAAGTAGTAGACATGATTTTTAACTGGTATGGAGGTTATTCCTGGAATGGCGAACCTAAACTGGCAAATCCGCATTCAGTACTTAAATTCTTTGATAACATTGACTTCAAATGTTATTCAATCGGACTGGGAGTGCCTGCCCTGCTACTTAAGTTAATGAAAGACAATCAGATATCCGCCGAATCAATAAACAATCATCTTAGTAGTGCCCGTTCTTTGGACTGCTTCAATCATGTAACAGGAGATCCTTATTCGTATCTGCTTTATTACGGTTATTTAACAATTCAGAATTATAATAAAAAAACCGGTATTTACAAACTTGCTTACCCTAATCTGGAAGTAAAAGAATCAATTTTCCGAGGTTTGCTGGAAGTATTCAGCCAAAAGAAGCACAGTGAGATTTCTGATTACATTTTCCATATTGAAGAAGCTTTTGTTTCTAATAATATGACTATTCTTGCCCGACATTTGAAACTTATTTTTTCAGGAATTCTACCCGATACTGATGAATCCGAGACTGAAACCGAGTCATTAATGTTCTCTATAATTTTTCTTACTTTCAGATTGATTTCACTTAAATACTATGCTGAGATTAAAAAAGAAAATGATACTATGAACATTGATTTGAAAATTTTCGATAAAAATTACCTGCTTTCGTTCAGTTTCAAGAAAAACGAATCAGAAGTAACTTGCGAAGAACTAACTGACATAGAGGCAGATAACAATGTCATCCGGGCAAACTTTGTCCTTTGCAACAAGAAACGAAATATTCATAACTATTCAGTTTCGATATAATCTGTAGATGCTTTCCTCGCGATTCAACTGGCAATCCTCAGAGAACTCTCTGAATTTGTCACTAAAGAGAAGTTCCAAAAATGAAATAATTGATCTGACCACTTCCAATCCCACCAAAGTTAATCTGGATTATAGTTGTTTTAGACTATCAGATTATTTTTGTAATTCATCTCTCTATGAATATAATCCCTCTCCAACAGGAAACGAATCAATCCGAAGCTCCATTTGTGATTATTATTCACAAAGAAGACAGATAATCGACAAAAACTTCCTTTTACCATCCGCCAGCACCAGTGAAGCATACAGTTATATATTTAAACTGCTGTGTAATCCCGGTGAAGAAATTCTTTTCCCGTTGCCAGGTTACCCACTTCTCTATTTTTTATCCAAACTTGAGTCAATACAACCTATTGGCTATACTTTGAAAGAAGAAGCAACCCGATGGATAATAGATTTTGAGAACCTTGAAAACTCCATCTCAAACAATACTAAAGCGATAATTTTCGTAAACCCCAATAATCCTACCGGTACTTTCTTTGATAAAAATTCTCTTCAACAGATGATTTCCATCTGTAAAAAGTATAGTTTAGCTTTGATTGTTGATGAAGTTTTTTTAGATTATTGCAATTTCGCATCTGACTATGAGATTATTTCGGCGGTAAACTGCTCAGAAATAGTTTGTTTAGTACTTAGCGGATTGTCAAAAATTGCTGCTTTACCACAACTCAAGCTAAGTTGGATTTATCTGAATGCTCCTTCTGATATTCGTTCAAGAATATTTGGAGCTCTTGAGATTGTTGCAGACACATATCTTTCGGTATCGACACAAACCATTGAAATAACTCCTAAAGTTCTTCACGATTGCCAACCAATACAGAAAGCCATAAATGAAAGAATAAAAAAGAATTATGCGTTTATGAAAAGAGCTTTTACCGAAATTCGGGAAGTAGAAGTTTGCAGATATTGTGCAGGTTGGTATGGTATTATCAAAATAAATGAATTTATTGAAGAAGAAGACTTTACCTACAAATTACTTTCAGAAACCGGAGTTTATGTTCATCCCGGTTATTTTTATGATTTCCAAAAAAGCAATTTTCTCGTCCTCAGCCTTATTGTAGAAGAAGATATTTTTCAGAAAGGAACACTGATTTTAGCCTCTTTTTTATCTCAATACAATTCTCATAATAATTATTGATTAGCTCTACCTAATAAGGTTCTGATTTCTCTTGTAGTTGGGGTCTGTTTTCAGGAAGATTG
>JAQVBK010000093.1 GCA_028690365.1 Candidatus Cloacimonadota bacterium | reverse complement strand
CTGCACAGATTGGAATTAACTATCTGGCTCTGGAAAATCTTCAGTTCAACCTTGATTTATGCAGACCACTTCACGGAGACTTTTCAGGAATGATTGGAACTGAATGGAAAGTCGTAGATACATTTAAGTTGAGGGCTGGTTTTAACAATCGTTTTAAGGATTGGGATGGAGGCGGAGATTATGGGGCATTGTCCGGATTGTCTGCCGGAGCGGCTTTTTCTGTGAATGGCATTACGATAGATTATGCTGTCAGTTCATATGGTGATCTGGGTTTTTTAAATCAGCTGGCAGTAAAATATAAATTTTAATCGGAGGTTTAGTGTTTGTAAAAGATTTCCTTATAGAGATAGGAGTCGAAGAGCTACCAGCATCATTTATTTTGCCGACAATAGGATTTATCGAAGATTTTTTTTGCGATGAATTACGAAAAGCAAATCTGAAGTTTGGTGAAATCAACTCTTTTTCTACTCCACGCAGACTTGCTCTAAGAATTACAGATTTGCAGATGAAGCAGGAAGATACAATTATTGAGAAAATTGGACCATCAACGAAAGCTGCTTTTACCGAAAACGGAGATTTATCCAAAGCAGGTTCAGGTTTCATTGCAGGTGCGGGAGCAAAAAAAGAACAGATAATAATTAAAACTACTCCCAAAGGCGAATATATTTCGCTGCTCATAGAGAACAAAGGGAAAAAAGCCGAAGAAATACTAAAAACAATTACACATGAAATGTTTGTAAAGATCAAATTTCCTAAGTCGATGCGCTGGGCAGAGCATAAGGAAAGTTTTGCACGACCAACAAAGTGGCTTATAATGATGATTGGAAATGATTTGGTAGATTATTCAGTAAACAATCTGCAAAGTGATTTTTATTCATACGGTAATAGATATTTATCAGATAATAAATGTAGGATATCTCAACCATCTGACTATGAAAAAATTCTGAACTCAGTCAAGGTTATAGCAAATCGTAATCAAAGAAAAGAAGACATTAGAAAACAATTGTCACAATTATTCGAGAATAAAGATGAAGAAGTCCTTGAAGATGAAAAATTGCTGGATGTGGTAACTGATCTGGTTGAGTTTCCAACAGCTTGTATTGCAAACTTCGATGGAAAATATCTCTCTCTGCCTGAAAAAATTATAACTGCAACTTTGACCCAAAATCAAAAATGTTTTGCCGTTATAAATAAAACTTCCGGTAAGCTGGTAAATAAATTTGTTTTCATTTCCAACGGGAATCCTGAATTCACAGAACTTATAAAATCGGGTAATGAAAAGGTTATTGTCCCTCGTCTTGAAGACGCTGAATTCTACTACAATGAAGACATTAAGAAACCACTTGAGAATTATTATGAAAAATTAAACGAAGTGCTATTTCAAAAAGATTTGGGAACAATAAAAGAAAAGACTGACAGAATAGTAAGAATATCTACTTTCTTAGCCGACCTGCTTAAATTAGAAGACAAAGCTAAACAGGAAATTATCCGAACAGCATTATTGTGCAAATGTGATCTCGTTACTCTTATGCTTGGAGAAAAAGAGTTTACCAAATTACAGGGATACATTGGTAAAAACTATGCTTTGGCAGCGGGAGAAAATAAAGAAATTGCCGAAGGAATCTATGAACATTATATGCCAAGAGGACAGAACGATTCCCTGCCTATTACTATGAATGGCTCTGTAGTGGCAATTGCCGATAAAATTGACACTATTTGTGGAATTATTGGAGTTGGTCTGGTACCTACCGGATCTAATGACCCATTTGCGATTAGAAGAGCTGCAAATGGAGTTGTTCAGATAATTTCGGCTAATAAATTTGATGTAGATCTTTTTGCTTTAATTGAATATTCTTTGAAAATATTAGGAAATAAAATAAAAGATATTGAGAAGAGTAGACAAATAATCTATGATTTTATGAAACAGAGAATTAATTGGCTAATTCAACAGAATAATATTGATTATGATGTAATTGAAAGCGTAATGCACATTGATTATAAAAATATCCCGGATGTTATGCAACGTGCTTTTGATGTGCAGAGCTTTAAATCAAATCCGGATTTTATCAAACTGGTGCTTGGTTTTAAACGTGTTTCAAACATTCTTCAGCAGGCAGAAGTTCTTAACGAGATTAACGATAAACTGCTTCAGGAAAACGAAGAAAAACTACTTTTTGATGAATTGAGCCTGCTCAAAATAAATGTTGAAGATAAGTTAATCTCAAAAGATTATCACAATGTTATGCAGGATCTGGTTAATTACAGCTCATTTATAGATCTGTTCTTTGACAAAGTACTTGTGAATACTGAAGAAACAGAACTAAGAAATAATAGATATGCTTTGTTATCAGAGATAAGAAAGCTTTTTTTGAAAGTGGCTGATTTATCTAAAATCGTTATAGAATAAAAAAACAGAGGTGAAAAATGAACTTTTTGTCACATCGATCAAAGGCTATTAAGCCGTCTCCTACTTTAACTGTTTCCGCAATGGCAAAAGAAATGGCTTCAAAGGGGATTGACATTATCAATTTCGGAGTAGGCGAACCTGACTTCAATACCCCTGATTTTATCAAGGAAGAAGCTAAAAAGGCTCTGGATGCTAATTTTACTCGCTATACCGATAATGCTGGAATTCCAGAATTAAGAAAAGAAATATCTGCAAAATTAAAAAGAGATAATAATCTTGATTATTCTCCAGATCAAATATTGGTTTCACCGGGAGCAAAAGCTTCTATCATGTTTATCTTGATGACAATTTGTGATCCGAGAGATGAAGTTTTGATTCCAACCCCTTATTGGGTAAGTTATACTTCTCAAGTGGAAATGGTTGATGCTCTGCCTGTTTTGCTTCCAACCGGTATGGCTAATGATTTCAAGATAAAACCAAATCAATTGGAAGAAGCTATTCTTTCCTTGAGTAATCCCAGAGTTTTAATACTTAATTCTCCCAACAATCCTACCGGTACTGTTTATACAGCGGATGAGTTAAAAGAATTGGCTGAAGTATGTTTGAAACACAATATCGTGATTATTTCTGATGAAATTTATGAAAAACTAATCTATGACGGTGAAAAGCATGTTTCAATAGCTTCTCTGTCTGATGAAATCAAAAACATTTCTGTAGTAATTAATGGAGTATCAAAAGCTTATGCGATGACGGGCTGGAGACTCGGATATGCTGCCGGTCCAAAAGAGATTATAAAAGCTGCGAGTCGAATTCAGAGCCATACAACCTCATCTGTTAATTCAATGACACAGAAAGCTGCGGTATTGGCGATTCGTGAAGGAGAAAGCACTGTAGAAGAAATGAGAGTAGAATTTGAAAAAAGACGCGATTACCTGGTAGAAAAATTAAACGAGATACATAATATTTCATGCAATACCCCCAAAGGTGCATTTTATGCGATGCCCAACATCTACTATTACCTGCACAATAATAAAAGAGGTATAAAAAATTCCTATGATTTCTGTGAGTACATGCTGAAGGAATATCATATAGCGATAGTAGCCGGTGGTGCATTTGGAGCTGATCACTATGTAAGATTCTCTTACGCTAACAGTATGCAGAATATAAAAGAAGGCTTGGAACGCTTTGAGAAGGGCTTAAAAAGTTTAATGGAATAATTATGAGAGAACTCAGAGAAGAGATTGAGAAAAGAAGACAGATCAGGAGAAGTGGAAAGACTTCAGGTTGGTTTTCTTTATTGATAAAGATTATACTGCTTTTCTTGATACTTTCTTTTGCTGGTTTTGTTGGCAGAGAAAAGCTTACAAAACTGAAAAATGTCTTCTTTGGATATACAGTTACTCCATAATGAGGGGGATGATGAAACTTCTAAATATTGGTTCAATTGCTTTTGATGACGTAAAAACACCTTACGGTGAGATTAAATTGGCGATGGGCGGTTCTGCAGTATATGCTTCATTGTCCAGTAGTAAATTTGTGTCTACGGCAATTTTGGGCGTAGTAGGAAATGATTTCTCTGAAGAAAATTTTGCAATTCTTAAAAGAAATGGAATTGATACTTCAGGGATAGAAGTCGTTTCAGGTGATAGCTTTCATTGGTCAGGAGTGTACAATGATTTGAATAGGGCTGAGACAATAAAGACAGATTTAAATGTATTTGCTGATTTTAACCCTAGGTTGTCGGAAAACCAAAAAAAGTGTCCCTATGTTTTTCTGGGTAACATAGATCCAATTCTGCAAAAGAGTGTGTTAGAACAGATAAATAATGATGCAATTGTAGGCTGCGACACAATGAATTATTGGATAATGTCAAAAAGAAGAGATCTTGAGAATGTTATCAATAACATAGATTTGTTGTTCATTAATGAAGATGAATTGAAAATGTTGACTGAGCAGAGTAATATTTTTCAGGCTGCCGAAAATATTCTTAAGGGAAGACTCAAGTACCTGATTATCAAAAGAGGCGAATATGGCTCAATACTTTACGGCAAAGATTTATTGTTTTTTGTACCAGTCTACCCGATAAAAGAGGTTATTGATCCTACTGGAGCTGGTGACAGTTTTGCCGGAGCATTTATGGGATACATAGCAAAAATGGATAATCTGAATTCGGAAACAATGAAGAAAGCGATGTTATATGCCACAATTCTGGCTTCATATAATATTCAGTCATTCAGCGTTAATGAATTAGACAGGGTTCAGTATCCAGAAATTGATAGGAGACACTCAGAATTGTTAAGGATGATAATTCTGTAGCAAAAATAGTTGATAGAATGATTAGAAAAGAGAAGGCAAAGGCTGGTGAAAATTATGGATAAGATTACGTATTCAAACAGTGGAGTAAATATTGAGGCGGGCGAACAGACAGTTAATCTGATAAAACCTCTTGTAAAACAGACTTTCAATGAGAATGTCTTATCTCATATCGGGGGATTCGGAGGATTGTATAACATTGATCTGTCGAGATGGAATAAACCTGTGCTGGTATCTAGCGTGGATGGAGTCGGTACCAAAATTATGGTAGCAGAAAAAGCTGGTATTTATGACACTGTTGGACAGGATTTGGTCAACCATTGTGTAAATGATATATTTGTTCAAGGTGCTATCCCTCAATACTTTATGGACTACATAGGGTTGGGACGGCTGATTCCGGAAACTGTTGAAAAGATTATTTCAGGTTTAACAAAAGCCTGCAGAGAAAATGAGATTGCCTTAATTGGCGGAGAGATGGCAGAAATGCCCGGAGTTTACAAAATTGATGATTTTGATTTGGTGGGAATGATTGTAGGAATGGTTGAAAAGGAAAGAATCATTACCGGGTCAAAAATCAGTGAACATGATGTGATTATTGGATTTCCTTCAACAGGTCTTCACACAAATGGTTACTCACTGGCAAGAAGGATATTCTTCGACATTTTGAAAATGGATTTATCAGACCGAATTTCTACTGACAGTAAAACTATAGGAGAAATGTTGCTGGCAGTTCACCGATCTTATTATCCGTTGTTGATCAAGTATGTGGAAAAGGACATTATCAATGGAATGGCTCATATTACGGGAGGCGGTCTACCGGGTAATATTAAAAGAATAATGCCGGACGGTTTATCTGCAGTTATAAGAACTAAAACCTGGGAGATTCCTGAATTGTTTCAATTTATGCAGAACAAGGCAGATATAGACAATGAAGAAGTTTACAGGGCGTTTAATATGGGAATAGGTTTTGTAACAATTGTAGATGCAACAAACGTTGATGCAATTTTGAGAGAAACAGATGGAATGGTAATCGGCGAGATTATTAAAGATTCATCTGATTCAAGGGTAAAAATGATTTATGCATAAGTGGAGAATAATAACACATGGGAAACTATCTCCCGCAGAGAATATGGCTATTGATGAGTCAATCCTCATAAATGTTTCTCAGGGAAAATCACTTCCGGTTTTGAGATTCTATGATTGGGAACCTGCATCAGTGTCCGGAGGTTTTAATCAGGATGTTGAAAAAGAGATCAATCTGAAGAAAGTACAAGAATATGGCTTTGGATTTGTAAGAAGACCTACAGGTGGAAGAATGGTTCTGCATCGGGATGAAGTGACTTATTCAGTAATTAGTGATTTGTCAGGATTTCTTTCAGGAAATATAACTGAGACTTATTCAAAGATCAGTGAAGCTATAGCGGCAGGATTGGTAGCACTTGGAATAAATGCTGAGTTTGAAAGAAATACTTTGTCAGTCGAACACCAAAGACAGCAGGGCAACCCTTGTTTTGGTAGTGCATCGAAATATGAGATTAAATGCAACAACAAAAAGCTTGTAGGAAGTGCACAGGTTAGAAAGGAAAATACTTTATTGCAGCATGGATCAATTTTGCTAAATTATAATCAGGAATTGATGGCAGAACTTATTCCTGGATTGTCCGAAAGTGAAATATCAAGGCTAAAAAAAATTCTGACAAAAAAAACAGTGGCAGTTAATCAACTCATTGAAAAACAGGTAGATTTTTCGGAAGCAGTAGAAAAAATTATTTCAGGATTTCAAACAACTTGGAATGAAATCGATTTCTTTGTTGACAATTTAACCTTGAATGAACAAAAGGTTGCAGAAGACTTAAAAATTTATAAATATGATACTGATGCTTGGAATTATCATAAAAAAATAGATAAATAAATTGACAGAGATTTTTTTCTCAAATCATTTGCACAGAGTGTTAATCTATTGATATTTAAAAATATAGGAGGATATCTGGATGCGTAAGACAATATTGCTTATCGCCCTAATGTTGACCTTGTGCATGAGTATTCATGCGGGAACAACAGGAAAACTTGCAGGAAAAGTTGTTGACGATAAAGGTGAACCGGTAGCTTATGCTAGGGTTCAATTAAAGAACACAAATATTGGAGCTATGACCAAAGAAAATGGTACATATATGATTATCAATATTCCGCCTGATTTCTATGATGTTGTTTGTTCTATGGTTAGTTTTGCAACTGTGACTGTTGAGAATGTAAGAATCAATATTGATGAAACTAAAACTCAAAATTTCTCTCTTCAGAAACAATCAATAGAGCTTCAGGGTGTCGTTGTTGTAGCCAAAGAAGAAATGGTAAAAGCGGATAGAACCAGCACGGGTTTATCTCTGACAGCAGCAACAATTGAAGATATTGCTGTTGATAGCGTTGAAGGTCTTGTAGCTCTGCAGGCTGGTGCAACCACTATAGGTGGAGATCTTCACATTCGTGGTGGAAGAGCAAATGAAACTTCTTTCTCTGTAGATGGCATGAGTGTATCTGATCCTGTTGACGGTTCTTCAGCGCTTACTATTGACAAAGATGCAATCAAAGACATGAAAGTAATGACCGGTGGTTTTACTGCTGAATACGGTAATGCACAATCAGGAATGGTAAATATTATCACAAAAGATGGTTCGGAAGAATACTCGGGTAAGATTGAATATGTTACTGATCATCTGATTGAAGAAGGATCAAATGATGATATGATAAGATTTGCACTTGGTGGTCCGGTATTAACCCCTTTTGTAAAATCAATGAAAAAGAGATTCACTTTCTTCTTTAACGGTGCGGCAGATTGGCATGACAGCAGATTTAAAGATTATTATATAACTAATCCGAACAGAGACTTTTCTTTACCAGAAACTGGGAATACGTTTCTAATAAAAGAAGATTTCCCTGAAAATAATCCCTATTCCGGTAGAGATGATCTTTTGGGATTTTGGGATTCAGGTGACAGGAATTATAATAGTTACAATGCAAATCTTAAAGCAAAATTTATAACTAATACTCAAACTAATAATAATATCACCTTAGCAATCAGAGGCGATAAAGAACTTAATTATCCATACGCTCATAACTGGCGTTATGCATTGCAACATTATGCAGTAACTGAATCCGAGAGTAGACAATATTTGCTGACTTATGATCATCTTTTCGGACAGACCATGAATTTAAAGGTTAAAGCAAGTTATTATACAAAAGAAAACAGAAGAAGTCCCAGGGGAATAGAAGAAGATGACTATTTGAGAATTGACTCAACAAGCGTTAATACTTCAAATTTGAATATGGATGGACTTTCCTTTATGGATTCTAATTCTGATGGAATCGTAGATTTAATGGCGGCGGAGTTCGCTAACAATTGGAGATATGTCATAAATACGACCAATAAGGATCTTAGTACTTATTTCAGAACACCAGGCAGCTATTTTAACGAGCACATAGACGATTTATCATCTTCTTTGAGCTTTAGGACTGATTTTGAATACCAGGTTAATAGAGTCCATGGGCTCAAAACAGGATTTGAGTTAATTCAACACATTATTGAAAAAGATAGATTAGTAAATCCGGCAGTGATTGATAACAATAGATTTCAGCAATACCTGATTAATTATGGTACCATTATTGATTCTGTATATAAAGAAAATGATGGTACTTATTCATATATCTATAGTGTAGAAGATAGATACAAGGCCTATAAATCAGCTATGGGTGAGACTGATGGGTATAAAGCTAAACCAATTCAGGCGGCGTATTATCTTCAGGACAAAATGGAATGGGAAGGAATGATTGTAAACCTTGGAATGAGATTTGATTTCTGGTATTTGGGTAGCGGATATGATGTTTTAAAACCTGACGGAACTGAAACCAGAGTGAAATTTGACAAAGACAAACGACTTAAACTCATGGTTTCTCCTCGACTTGCAGTATCTCACCCAATCTCTGACAAAGATGCTATAAGTTTTGCATATAACTATCAGAGCCAATTACCCGCTATGCAGTATATCTTTAACTCAAGAAGCGAACAAGGTATTACTTCAGGAAGCACAATTGGCAATACTGAACTTGAGCCGCAAACAACTATTACATACCAGGTTGCGTGGCAGCATCAGATTGGCGAAGACTATGTCATGGATATTAGTGCATATTATAAAAACACTTATAATTACGTTAGCACTAAACGAATTGATTCAGAAGATGATGACACATTTTTCTGGTATCAATACATTTCTGAAGATTATGGTAGTGCTAGAGGTATAGATTTTAACCTCTCAAAAATGTTATCTAATTTCATCTCAGGTAGTTTCTCTTATTCTTTAGGATGGGCAGAAGGTAATAATTCAGAAACTGAGATTCAAGATGAAGCAACCAATTTAAGAGAATTTGCTTTAGACTGGGATGTTAGACACAACTTCAATTTTAACATTGAGTTTAGAATAGGTGATGATGAGGATTTCTGGATTCCGTTTACAAATGTTAGATTTCCTTTGGATGACTTTGTAGTCAACTTCCTATACAATGTGACTAGCGGAAAACCATATACTCCAAACAAATTGGATAATAATGACCAAGTAATAGAATTGGATACAAATACCGCAAGATATTCCTACACTGATAATGCTGATATTACAATTTCAAAAAGATTTACTTATGGACGTCGAAATAATAGAGTATTGAGGGCTTACTGCCAAATATCCAATCTTTTCGATAAGAGAAATGTACTATTTGTTCATCCTCTTACAGGTGAACCATTTCAGGATGGTGCAGATTTAACAGAGACAGGACTTGATTTTGTTTACGCAGAAGATCAGATAGTGCATGATTTAGCTCTGCGGAATCCATCTAACCTATCAGGTGGCAGAAAAATAATTTTTGGTGTTTCATATAATTGGTAATTAATAGGAGGAAATAAAATGAGAAAAAACCTTTTGATGATAGTGAGCCTATTGGCTTTGATGCTTGTTACAAGTATTTTGTTTGCACAGGATGTTCTTGATTCACAAGAAAATGCTACAGAAAATGCTGCTGCTACCACGACTGATTTAGAAACTGCTACAACTGATGCAGAAGCTCCTGCTTTTGTTGAAGAAGCACCGGAAATAGGCGGACTTGAAGCTATGGCTAGAAAGATTGTAGGAAGCGGACTTGTTGACATTTTTATCCAGGGTGGATTTACTATGTGGCCAATTCTGATACTCCTCATATGGGCTTTGGCAAACATAATCTATAAATTTGTTGCTTTACAGATGGCTAAGAAAAACGTTAATACATTGTTAAGTAAAATATTACCTCTCGTAGAACAAAAAAAATATAAAGAAGCTTCTGAACTTAGTGCTTCTATAAGTGGTCCTGTTGCTACTATATTACATCAGGGATTAATGAAGGCAGACAAAGGTGTTGAAGCTGTAGAAAAATCTATGGAATCTGCGGCTGTACTGGAAATGGCTTTTCTTGAAAAAGGATTTATGTCGCTTGCTACTACAATCTCCTTAGCCCCAATGTTTGGATTTTTTGGTACCCTTGTAGGTATGATTGCAGCTTTCGATGCAATTGAAAAAGCAGGTGAAGTTGACCCTACAATTGTTGCTTCTGGTATCAAAGTTGCTCTGATAACATCTGCTGCCGGATTAGCGGTTGCCATTCCTGTACAATTCTTTAATAATATATTCCTTGGAATGGTAGACGGATTAGTTATTGATATGCAGAAATCCAGCGAAAAATTAGTTGAAACTATTGTTGAAAATAAATAGGAGTCAAAATGAGACTTAAGAAGAAAAGAAGAGATATGGGCGGAATTCCAACAGCTTCAATGTCGGACATTTCTTTCTGCCTACTGGTCTTCTTTCTGGCAACCACAAAATTTGATATAAAAAAAGGCTTGGGAATGATGTTGCCAGCTCCTTCCAGGGCTGATGATGTAAAAGTAAAGATAAAAGACGACAATATTGCCAAATTATATATAGACAGAGAAGGTCGTGTTGCTGTTAACGAAGTTGAGGTTCCGTTAGCAGATTTGAAACCTCAAATCAAACAAATGGTTACAGATAACCCTAATCTTGTTATCTCACTGAAAACTGACCGACGCAGCAGATATGCTAACATGATTACAGTTTTAGACCGACTTAGATCGGCCGGAGCTGAAAAAATATCATTGTCCACAAACTAGGAGGAGTTATGGCAAAAATAACTAAAAAAACACCTAGAGAAGCCGGAATACCAACTGCTTCAATGTCGGACATATCTTTCTTGCTTCTGTTATTCTTTATGGTTGCAACAGTATTTGTTAAGGAAAGAGGATTTAGAATATCTTATCCGAAAGCAGAAACGCTGGAGAAAATCCCCAGAAAACATGCATCTACAATCTATGTTAACCGAAAAGGTGACATTTCAATCGATGACTTCACAGTTGAAATCCCAATGATTCAACCCATAATGACTAGAAAACTATCTGAAAACTATAATATGATAGCATG
>JAQVBK010000449.1 GCA_028690365.1 Candidatus Cloacimonadota bacterium | reverse complement strand
GTTTGCAACTCTTGAATTCTATTCCTAATCTGTCCAATCGTTTGGACAAGAGCCTGAATCTCCTTGTTGGGAACCTCTAAATACGCTTTCAACTCATTTTCATCATCAGCAGGAATTAGGTTTTGAATTTCCTCTGTAAGAAATTTTATTGTAATCAGTATATTATTCTCACGTTTCTTCAATTCTTCAATTTCATTTTTGAACTTATCTTTCTCCGCTTGGTATTCAATACGAGTCTTTGTATATATGCCTAGATGAAAAAATAAAGACTTAGCACGTTCAGATTTTGAGAATTGATCTAACCGCTCAAAACTTCCATATAATTCTGACCATCCCATATCTTGATCAATAAAGTATGGCATAAATGTGAATGCAGGAGGAGCTTGTACAATCTTGTTGGAATTTGTCTTCTCTGCCAAATACACTGAAAAATTGAATAACTCTCCTAACTTTGGAGCTAACTCTTTTGTCACAGCATCAGTCAAGAGAATAAGTAATTCCCCTTTAAAAATCGCGAACTTTTTTAGAAATCTTACAAAACGATACCCCTCTCCGTTAATATCAACCGAAACCGCTGAAAGCTTCGTTTCTTTACTCCATTTAGAATCAAATTTAACATCTGCTCCTAAGGTATTATAAAGCGACTTTATCAATGAAGACTTTCCGACATGATTTTCTGTACTTGTAATAACATTCAGCCCCGTCTGGAAAGAAACATAACGGGCACTCTGTTTTTGAACATCAGCAATCAAGATATCCTTGAAAAACATATTGTTCACGCCTTTTTCCTCGATTCATTAATTAATAAACAGATAACTAAGACCGCAATGTAATCATTATCATATGGAATACAAAGAACAGATTCTTTTTGCCGAACAGCTAATCCTATTTTTCGACCATACTCCCATGTAGTCTCACTAGAATCAAAGGGAGTTTTCATCATAAACTCTCTGGTTATATCGAACAGATGCAGGAATGTATTGTCGCTAATCTTTGTGGAATCAGTGAGGATTGTAACATATGGAAGGCTTAACCTAACCTTCATTTCCTCCTTTGCCTGTGAATATCTAAAGACCTCTTCAAATTCCGGAAGAGAAATCATTATTGCTTGGTCTATCACTCGTGCAAAATCTTTCTTCTCAAGACCTTTATGTTTCCAAACAACATTAAAATCAGCATGAGAAGGCAATCTCTCATAGGCCTGTTTTTTCGTTAAAACATTGATTAGTGTGCTATATATCGCCTTAACCGTATCAACTTTTATCTTAGGGTATTTCTTAAATAGCAAGTCTGATACTTCTTTTTCTACAAGATCTTTATGGCTAGATATTGAAAGCGTTGTTCTTATATGAGCAAATTTTGTTAGATCTACATCTTTTTCTTCTATACTACAATTTTTTGCAATATCTGAAATCAATCTTTCTTGAACTTCTTTTGTCAAAGTAATAAATTTGCTCTTTTCAGCTGATAGCTTTTCCTTACATAAACTTTGCTTCTTGGAACTCACATGATAACTTACTTCTAAAGGACAATTAGTAATCAATCCCAACTCCGCAACAATCCAGTCTTCTTTCCGATCAAGTTGAGAATAGAGCTTTGAAATCCAACCTTCTTTGATGGCTGAATCAATAGTAATTACATTCTCACTCGTTTTCATCTGATAATAACTAACAGCCAAAGGTTTAGAATCTAGATTGAAAATTGTAATATCATCGTAATGGTCAAGCACAAAAAGAAAATTCAAATCATCATAAAGCTCAATAGCCATATGAAGAGTTTGACTAACTTGCATATCCAATCGATTGTATGATCGACTACCAGCAACTGAATCGATTTTTATATCCATCTTTTTTGCCAACAGATATTCCTTCTAAAGAATACTTAGTATTTTGAACTGTATAACTGAATCTTCACGGTCTCTGTACTAGAAATATAGATAATCGTCCAATCGAGAAAAAAAATTCATTTCTGTAACAGGAGATTCACCCTGAAACAGATTCCAAATTGGAGAATAGCCTAAAGATCAGCTTAATATAAGTTAAGTATGAAAAATAAATATCCTCAAGTATCAATTCAGAAAGCAAATTCAATAATAAGTAAAAAGCTAAATTGGATAATATGCCGCTGAGAAGACTAATTGGTCCAACTAATTACATCATTGCTAAATTGAAATCTCGGCTGGAACCCCAATATACACACCCTTCAACATAATGGAGTGAATCACCAACGCCCCCGCCCCAATCACACACTCTTCACATATATCAATATTGTTAATAACCACAGCACCAATTCCAATCCAAGTCTCTGAACCAATATGGACAGTACCTCCGAGATGTACTCCTGGAGATACATGTACATAGTCTTCTAGGACATTGTCATGATCAACAGTAGCTGCTGTGTTGACTATTACACCTCTGCCAAGCTTGCTTCCTGTATTAATTACTGCATTGGCCATGATTGCTGTACCTTCCCCAATTACAACATCTGAGGTAATAACTGCAGTT
>JAQVBK010000448.1 GCA_028690365.1 Candidatus Cloacimonadota bacterium | reverse complement strand
ATAACTTTCTGTGATATTATATCCGTCGTTTTTTTCTTTGACTTTGTATATGCAAAGCTTGCCATTGACTTCTTTTCCTTCTAATTCATCGCTCTGAAGAATTTGAGGAGTAATTAGAACCTTATACTTGCCATTTACCTCTCTTACTTTTAATTCAGCGTCCGGAGTTCTTAGAACATTACCTTTTTTATCATCAAGCTTTAATTCTGTCGAATTACTGAAATAAACACAAATAGTTTTATTCTCATTTGATTTAATGATCTGTGCGTGACTCCCCCAACTGATCTCCGGATAGGACATTCTATTCTTTTCTTCTTGAAGGTAACTTATAAGTCTCTGATTCTCGTTTCCTGGAACATTCTCCCAGCAAAAAAGATAATCATATGCTTTTTCATGATTGTCATGCATATAAATACTTGAAAAGGATGTCACTTCGATTTCAGGGATATTTTCTTTTTCGGATGACAGGGTTGTTGATGACAGATTTTCTGGTGTTATATTTACTGGCCCTTGATATACAGACTCATTTGAGTGAGTAACATTGTTTCCTTCAATGCATCCACTAAAAATAATACAGATTGTCAGAATAAATAGTAACGCTCGCAATCCCAATCATCCCCGGTTAATTCCAATTGGCTTTGTAGAAATCCCTATGGGAATAAGAGTCTTCATGAATTTAAAATGAACGAAATAGTGTATTATTCTTGTTTATTTAAGCTTATTGAGGCTATTTTAGACAAGTTTTCACAGAATCCGGACTATTACAAGGGATTGAGGAGAGGCATGAATAACCCTGTCTTACACTACTTTTAAAATTTCAAGACATGGCTTGTACACGTCGCCATCTTGCTACTACTATGTTCATTTTATCATCCAGTATTAGGTCCTGATCCACAAATGAAAAACGTGCCCCATTATAATCGTTAAAATATGAGATTTTTACTATTGTAGCATTAGAAAAATTCATCTGAGGAATGTCATTCTTATCTGAATAGAGTTTATAGGTTTGATTGTTTAAAATTGCTATTTTACCAATCAAGGATGTGTTAATTAGTTCTTCCCCAGTATCATCAACGACAATGAAATTATTTACAGGAGGAACTGAAGTTGTGTCACTTTCAAGCATTGACGTCATGTTCCTTTCAGGCATGACCTTTAATGCATAGATAGCCTCTGTCTGCGGTATGTCCTCTATGGATGACTTTGCCAGATTCTCTGAGTCAGCCTTATTTAAAACCTCAAATACGCTTCTGTTTACCCAGTTGGGCCATATGTATGGATACTCCTCAAGGTCAGGTTCAAAAGAATTATTACTGTATACAGTATTATAAGGCGGTATTCCAAAGGTTATTGAGTAGTTGTATCGTTCCGCTGTTCTCAGAGCTTCAATACTTTTTTCAAAAGAAGCTGAGGGAACAGGAGTTTCATTATACATCAGTAGGAAAGATTCATTATACAGAGAATTAACCTGAAAAATAACTGATCCATTTATAGTTTGTCCAGGAAGTAGAGTTGTATCGTCAATTTTAGTTTCTTTTTTGGAGGCCGAAAACATTTCAAGATACGATCTTTTTTCATAAAGACTGTAAGGGTCAAGAATTGTAGTATTAAATATCTGATCCCCATCACGTATATGAAGTTCACTTAATTTAAAATCGAGATTTTTTGAACCATTATTCTTTATTGAAAGGTCGCATACTAAATAATTCCTTTTTGTGATATTAGATACTGATTTGTATATTTTATCAGGCCCGTACACAAGAATTTTACCTTTTTCTTGTCTTATTTCCCAATCGTACCAGGGGTGGGAGTCAATGGTTACTAGAATCTCAGTTTTATTGTTTTTAAGAGTAAATTCCAGTGAGTTATTGGAAGTAAAAACACGAATAGTTTCATTATCGTTGATTTTAGCAATCTGTGCATTATCTACCCAAATAATATTCAGATCATTCTTAAGATAACTTATGAGCCTCAGACTTTCGTTCCCAGGAACATTGTCCCAGTTAAAAAAGTATCCATTTGCAATTTCATTGTTGTTGTGCATATAAATACTTAAGAAAGATTTTACTTCAATCTCAGGAACATTTCCTTCTTTGGATGACAGAGCTGCTGATGATTGATTTTCCAACGTTATGTTTACTGAATCTTGATATGCTGACTCATTTGATTGAGTGACATTACTTTCTTCAATGCATCCACTAAATATAATAAAGATTGTTAGAATAAAGATTAAAGTTCGCAATCCCAATCATCCTCGATTAATTTCTAAATTACCATGTTTTCGAGATGTTTTTTTCTTCGTTTGTGACTTTAATAAGGTATATATGCTTCAATACAGTTTAAATTTCTGATTAAATCTTTGAAAAAAGCAAGTAGACAATTATTTAATTAAAATACATTTTAAAATACTTCAAAACTGATAATGAAAGTATCGACAGAGTATATGACTGATAATTTTGGCTGATGATCTGCAGGCAGACTTGCCAAGAAAACGAACTATGTATATT
>JAQVBK010000447.1 GCA_028690365.1 Candidatus Cloacimonadota bacterium | reverse complement strand
CATGCATCAACATATGCGCATGTGCATTGGAGAGGAGTGAGAGCCTCTGCATGAGAGCGGGCGACTATCTCATTCATGGTCATCGTCAGGCGGAGCTCATCTATGTCATGTGCAGTCCGGATTACGATAGAGAATGGAAATTGTGCCTTAATTTCTGCAGAAATCTTTTCCCGTATTTTTGAGGATAATTTTTTTGAGTCGGCCACTCCAAGAGCGATCAGGTCATCCATGTCCATACATCCGACCGCGGCGACCACCATAGGACCCAGGACAGACCCTTTGCCTGCTTCATCTACACCACAGATCATCAATTAAAATTTGGATGGATTGATGGAAAAATCTGATGTAAGCGAAATTATGCCCTTAATTTTAAATGGGGGGATCGTGCGAGTGCGGTTCAAAATGTTTAAATATTGATCATGCATACTTGTAGAGGCACAAGCATTCGCCTCAGTGGCTCAGCCGGTAGAGCGCGTCCTTGGTAAGGACGAGGTCGCGAGTTCAAATCTCGCCTGAGGCTTAAAAAAAATCTTGTTTCTCGATATTACCGAGTATGAATTTCTCGTTTTTCTTTTCATAATTTCTCCCACCTGAAATTATTAATTTTTTTAACGCCTTTCTCATAAAAAAAACATGCTTGTGTCACCCAATTTTTTATAACCTATTCCAGCCGATTGTAGAAGAAGATGGTAAAAAAGAGGTTTTGCTGATGTCACCAAAGGCCAAAGTGTTGACCAATAAGGATAACGTCAGCAACTAGCAAACTCTTTTCTACCAGACCCGAGCGGGAACAGGCCCACTCGAGAAAGGTATTTACGATTTGATATCGTACTACCATTTGTACTCCTGTCATGGATAGCAACTTTCCAGGGGAGCTATTCCATGACTATTCCTATTGTTTCTTTTATCTGATTGATATCTTTTTCAATTTCGATCATGAAGCAATTTATGCAGTGGATGGAAATGCCACAGATATGAGTGAATTTAACTGATTCATTAAATTTCTCAGTTCTTCAAGATAGATCGTAAACGCGATTTCACGAAACTATAAAATGATAGGTCCGACACCTAATGCGACCCAAATAATCCAAATAAATCGTTTAATTAAAAGTCACGATGCAGAGATATATAAAGGGTAAACATTAGGTAACAATGGAACAGACACTGTATTACCTACCATATACAATTATTTGTACCATTTATGCCAGAGTTGCCATATCGATTTGAGAATTATTAAAGGATCGGATGGTTTAATTATAACCTCCATTGTAAAGGATTTCACAATTGTAGGGAAAAATTCCACAGTACTTGTTCCAGTTAATCCATCAATCACAATTACAGATTCTAATGCATCAACAATAAAAGAACAATACGCACTTGAGCTTGAGACAAAAGCAATTCAAAAGCAAGCAGAATTCTTTTCCACTATTTATTCATATGAATTTCTCACACCAGAATTGGTTTTGCAAGTTGAGACGATCAGAGGTTTTCATCAAAGGATACGTGAGTTTCTCACTTTTTCTGAATTTGAAGCATATGAACATGATTTCGAATTACATTATGTCCATGGTACTACGTTTATTGAAGGAAATACCCTTACCCTCAATGAAGTCGGACAAGTTATTGACCATGGAATCAACCCTGAAAAGAAAACACTCCGAGAGATAAACGAAGTTCAAAATTATATAAGAGTGAAGAAATATCGGGAAAATTTCAAAGGAAATATTACTATCAGTTTTCTAAAACACCTTCACGAACTCATCATGAATAATATTGACATCGAATCAGCAGGTGTTTTTCGAAGAACTGATGATATTCGCATTGCAGGTTCAGATATCATTCCTATTCCTTCAATGAAAATTAAAACCGAATTGGAAGATCGAATCCAGAATTTTTATGGTAAAATCGCGGATAATTTTTTTCCTTTCGAACAAATTATTTTTTTTCATTACCAGTTTGAAATCAGCCATCCATTTATTGATGGGAACGGGCGGGTGGGAAGAGAAATTCTAAACTACCTGTTATCTCAATACTGATATCCAAAATTCTATTTCCCAAATACACATCGTGAACGATATATCCGTGCACTGATATCAGGTAATGATGAGAAATTTTCCGAAATGCTTCGTGAATTTTCCGCATTGTTATATGGTCAATACCATGATGCACTCCAAAGTAACCTTGAAAATGTTGTTATCCCTGTGAAAGAAAAAACCCAAAAGCGGCTAAAGGATTTCTTTTCTATTTAAAATAATTACTTCTCTACTTCAAATACCCGAAATCCCATATTTCCAAAACAGTAAATCACAAAAAGCCTGATATCCGCCTGTGGATATTCCTAAATAAGCCCTTTTCCATATCCCTGAACCTGCTGTTCATGTTCAGGCTGGAGTTCAAAGGTTTCAGGAGTCTTCCTAAACCGTGAAAACTCAGCCCCGGAATAATATTTAAACTCAATTATCCATCGGAGTCCGGCAAATCGCTCATTGAACTTCCCCACAAACTCAA
>JAQVBK010000446.1 GCA_028690365.1 Candidatus Cloacimonadota bacterium | reverse complement strand
CAGATACTCAGAAGCAACGCTTATTAAAGAATTAGAATCAAAAGGTATTGGCAGACCTTCTACATATTCCGCAATTGTAAATACAATAATTGAAAGGAAATATGTAAAAATTCAAGAGAAAAGAATTTTTCCCACTGACCTAGGTTTGACGGTTAATAATTTCCTTACAATTAATTTTGATTCTCTATTCAATGTGACTTTTACTGCTCAAATGGAAGATAGACTCGATAGAATTGAAGAAGGCAATAGCGACTGGGTAAACCTTCTGAAAGAATATTATGAAACCATTAAGAATCTGATTGAAAAAATTGATATGAAAAAAGAGAAAAAAGAGTTAACTGAAACAACTGGAATAAAATGTGATAAATGCGGTAAAGAGATGATTGTGAAATGGAGTAAAACAGGTAAATTTCTAGCATGCTCAGGATATCCTGAATGCACCAACACAAAAGAAATAAGCCACGACGAGGAAGGTGAAATAGTTGCTAAAGAGGCAGAAGCATTAGAAGAAAAATGTCCCAAATGCCAGAGCAATCTGATTATAAAAAACGGTAGATTCGGTAAATTCATTGCTTGCTCAAACTATCCGAAATGTAAATTTACCAAACCCTTTACTCTCGGTATTAAATGCCCTGAATGTGGGAAAGGAGAATTTGTAGAGAAAAGAAGCAAGAAAGGTAGAGTATTCTATGGGTGCAGCAATTATCCTGAGTGCAAATTTATAACTAATTTCAGACCCGTTGACCTTAGCTGTCCGAACTGTAATAATTATTACGTTGAAGAACACTTCCAGAAAGACAAAACTACTTTTCTGAAATGTCCTAAATGCGGAACAATACTGAATAAATAATTTATTACTAACTGATAATAGTTCTTCAGTCTAAAATTTATCATTGAGGTGAAATGAGTAAATTAAAAATAAATGAAATAGTTTTTATAGCAGTTGTTGCTTCTGGCATGGGAGTATTCTGGTGGGGATACACATTCATTTATGACATTTTGAAACCTTTTTTAAAACCCTTAATTCTGGAGAATTTATTAAATGGTGTTTGGCTGATGGGGGCAATTTTTTTCCCTTATATAATCAGAAAACCGGGCAGCGCAGTTCTTGGAGAAACTATTGCAGCTTTTGTTCAGGGATTCATTGCCCGTTGGGGTTTGTTATCAATTGTATATGGTTTTGGACAAGGTATAGCAGTTGAAATATTTTTTATGATGTTGAAGTATAGAAAATGGAACAAACTTACACTTATTGTTGCAGCATCTATCTCAGGAATTTCTTCATACGCCATTTCTTTTTATTTTGAAAAGTGGTATCTCATGAAACAATCTTATCAGGTTATTCAATTGGCATCTTTTATAGTCGGAGCAATATTTTTGGCAGGTTTTCTTTCAAAATGGCTAGCTGACAGACTCAAAAAAACCGGAGTTTTGAATCAGTTTGAAATAGCAAGATCTGGCTGGGACAAGAAAAATAAATAAGATAATGAATGAAAGTATTTACAGAATAAGAAATTTCTGTTTTACATATCCATTTAATAAAAATACAATCACACTGAACGGTGAAATAAATATTCTGCAAAATGATATCGTTCTTATAAACGGAGTTTCGGGTGTTGGCAAATCTACACTACTCTACGCTCTTAAGGGATTAATCCCAAATGTTATAATGGGAGCTATGGAGGGGGAAATAATCTATAAAGATAGGAACATTTCAGATAGCTCGATCTATGAAAGAATAAAAATCGGTTACCTGTTTCAAAATCCTTCTTCACAAATGATAAACAGAACTGTCAAACAAGAACTTGCATTTGGTCTGGAGAACCTGGAAATGTCTCCGATTGTAATAGGAAAAAAAGTAAACAATTTTTTACACGAATTTTCATTAACTCATCTTTCTGAAAGGGAATTATATACATTGTCGGGAGGAGAGAAGCAGATAATTGCATTACTTTCAGTTTTAATAACTGACCCCGAAGTAGTATTATTTGACGAACCGACCTCATTCCTCGATCCGGTTTCAGCCAGGAATTTTTTTGAAATATTCTCCACTTTTGCCCGGCACAAAACAATCGTTATCATTGAGCACAATCACGAGTATTTGAAGCATTATATAACCAGATTTATCGAAATTGATGATACTGGAAACATAGTGGAAAAACCACTATCTCAAATCAGATGGAGTAAAAATTTTCCCCTTAAAGTTCCGGATGTAAAAATAACAGACAAACTATTTATTTCTATCAGAAATTTATCGTTTTCATTTCCTCAGAAAGAGATATTGAAAGATCTTTTTTTAGATATTTGCAAAGGTGAGATAATATCGATAGTAGGAGTTAATGGAAGTGGGAAAACTACATTGTTGAAAATTATTTCTAATGCAAATAAGAATTACACAGGCAATATCAAACTGGAAGGTAGAGATATAAAACTGATAGATAAAAAAGAGCTTTACTCCAGAATCGCAATAGTAATGCAGAATCCAGAAAATCATTTTTTGTTCAATTCCGC
>JAQVBK010000092.1 GCA_028690365.1 Candidatus Cloacimonadota bacterium | reverse complement strand
TAGGACCATTAGGCATAAAACGTTCAGAAGATGGGAAACTAAGAATTTATTATGAAAAAAACATTGCCCTTTGGGGTGGAGCACAACTAACTCTTCCTAAAAAAGAAGATAAAAACAACATTAATAAATTTGCCAGTGTCCTTATAGCCGGTCCATTAAGTTCTCTACTATTTGGCTTAGTAATTTTATTGTTTTTTTTAAAAACATCTCTATTCTTCTTACTACTCCTCGGAGCAATGTCAACTGCTATTTCGGTAGCTACTTTAATCCCCATGAGAGCCGGTGCTTTCTACACTGACGGCGGTAGATGGTTAAGAATAAAAAAAGGTGGATTTAATGCACAAGTTGAGATTGCAATATATAATTTAATCCAGTCAAATGTAGTAAAAGGTAACTGGAAATTGATTGATATTGAAGATACTGAAATCCTTAAAAAGGACAAAGACCCTATTAACAAATTTATAGGTCATTGTTTTGCCAGTTATTACTACAGAGACTGTGAAAAACCAGATGAATTTAATCTTGAAAAAGAATCCATGAAAATTTTGGAGAAATCTGTTCCGAAGAGTTTTGTTAAAATGATTCAGGAATAAAAAAGCTCAAATACATGTAATTAGTTAATTTTTCAATTTGACTACTTTCAGCTGTATTGGTTTCATCTTTGGTCTTGACTTGAAACGGTCAAAATAGAAAAGGGTAATCTATAAATCTATAAGTTATAGTTAATGTTTTCAATAATATATGGAGTCACGTATGAATTTTGTAATTTTTGATGATAATAAATCTGAAAATTTCTACCCACTTACTCTTAACAGGGCAATTTTTGATTTAAGGTGCGGAGTTCTCAAATTACGCCAAAGGATTGAAAACCTTTTGGATGTAGAAGAATCATACTTGATTGTCGCTGATTATCTACACAACTTCTATGAAGAGAAGCATCCTGACAGCAAAATAAATATGCTCCCTTCAGATGAAATCACTTTAATCAACGGAAGAGTCTTAACCCAAAATCAGAATTACTCTCTAAAGGAAAAAATTTCTGAACTCAGGATTGGTGAAAGACTGGAATCAAATAATCAGATAGTTGCTGCAAAACTGAAGGCTGAAGAAATGACAATTTGCAGCGAAATGATAGAAAAATTCATTATAGAAAAGACTACTCTCAAAACAGATAATGACATCTTTCTGTTTGAATATATTTGGCAAATGATTCATGAAAATGGAAATTTGATAACAAAAGACTTCAACGATATCTTTTATTTGGAAGACAATTTATTACAGTTAGAAATGGGAGTTACAGCATTAAATCCCTACAACATCTGGATCGGTGAAGGTGCTTCATTGAAGCCGGGTGTAGTATTGGATGCTACAGAAGGTCCCATAGTCATTGACGAAGGTGCAATTGTTATGGCAAACTCAGTCATCATTGGACCTGTTTATATAGGGAAAAATACAACCATCAAAGCTCTTTCAAAAATCTATCCCAACACATCTATAGGTCCTGTTTGTAAAATCGGAGGAGAAGTCGAGGACACAATAATATCGGGTTATAGCAACAAGCAACATGAAGGGTTTCTGGGACACAGTTATCTGGGAGAATGGATAAATCTTGGAGCAGATACCAATAATAGCGATCTTAAGAACAATTACAAAAACGTAAGTGTATATTTTTATCCTGAAAAAAACAAAATAGATACTAACACAAGATTCATGGGAACAATAATCGGTGACCATTCAAAAACTGCCATAAACACATCAATAAATACCGGAACTGTTATCGGGTTAGGCTGCAACATATTCGGAGGCAGTTTAGTTTCAGGATTTCTTCCTTGTTTTACCTGGGGAGACAATTATAATCATCATATTTACAACTGGAATAAATTTATAGAAACTGCCTCTTTAGTGAAACTACGCAGAAATTTGAAAATAGAAAATTCTGAGAAGGAAGTTTTAAAACATATTTATCAGATTACAAACAACAAATAATGAAGGAGAAACATGTCAGATTACATAGAAATTGAATACAGATCAGGAAAATTGGAATACATTACCAACAGTTTGAACGCTACCATTACACCGGAAGACTGGGTAATAGTAGAGGTGGAACGGGGATTGGATATTGCTCAGGTCATCCACAGTTCATATGCATTTGAAGATGAGAACTTCAAAATTGATGAAGAAAAAAGTGCAAAATTAATCAGAGTAGCTACTCAGGAAGACATAGATACACTGGAATCGTTGCAGGAAAAAGAAGCTGAAGCCAATGAAAAATTCAAGGCAGCAGTTGTTAAGTACCCATTCGAAATGAAGCTTATTGACGCTGTTTATCAGTTTGACAAGAATAAAATTACTTTCTTCTTCACTGCTGATGGCAGAGTAGATTTCAGAGAATTTGTCCGTGAATTAGCGTCTACATTCAAAACACGAATCGAATTACATCAGATATCAGGAAGAGATGTTGCCAGAAAGTTAGGCGGTATCGGTATGTGTGGTTGCAGATACTGTTGCACCAGCTTCTTAAAAAGATTTAGTCAAATCACAATCAAGATGGTAAAAGACCAGAATCTCTCAGGTAATTTATCCAAGATTTCGGGACCTTGTGGTCGCCTTCTCTGCTGCTTAGACTACGAACAGGATTTTTATCAGGAAACCGCCAAAGAATTCCCAGAAGTTGGAGATGAACTGATCATCAACAAAACAAAAATGATTGTCTCAAAAAACGATTATTACAACAAAAAAATCACTCTCGTATCTGCTGATGATTCAATTGAAATGATTACTCTGGATGACTTTCTCAAAATCCAAAGCAACCAGAATTGCAAAAACTGCGGAGGAAAAAATCACAAGTCAGATTCGCAGATTAATCCCAGAAATTCAGGGAATAATAAGAACGATTCCGAAAACGATGATGATTACAAAACCACAAAAAAGAGAGCTGAAACAAATAAGCCGGAAAGGAATAACTCTAATACGACTGATGACGGGATAAAAGAATGAAAGTAAACATACTTGGATTAACACCTGATGAATTTACGAAAATTATCGTAGATAGTGGCGAAAAAAAATTCAGAGCTGATCAAATACTTCAGTGGATATATGAAAAAAGAGTTCTTTCCTTTAATGAAATGACTTCTTTGTCCATCGAGTTCAGAGAAAAACTTGAGACAAATTTTTCATTCGCTTCTCCTTTCGTTCTAAAAAAGAATATTTCAACAGATGGCTCTGTTAAGTATCTTCTCGAATTATCTGACAGCAATACAATCGAGATGGTAATAATTCCAAACGAAGGAAAAAACACCTTATGTGTTTCATCTCAGGTTGGCTGTTCCAGAGGATGTTATTTTTGTGCTACTGCAAAAATGGGTTTAATCAGGAATCTTCTTCCCGAAGAAATAATCGGACAGATTCTTCTTGCAGTCAGAGAACTGGGAGAAAAATCTCTCACCAATATCGTTTTTATGGGTATGGGAGAACCGCTGGACAATTTTGATAATCTAATTAAATCAATGCGAATTCTGCAACATCCAATGTGCTTGGGATTTAGTCCCAGAAAAACCACTATTTCCACATCAGGGAATGTTCCGGGAATACGAAAACTCACAAAAGAAAAAATCAAAGTTAAACTGGCAGTTTCTCTCAATGCGGCAACTGATGAAAAAAGAGATAAAATCATGCCGATTAATAAAAAATATCCCTTAGCTGAGTTAAAGAAAACTCTTCAGGAATTTGCCCACATCAACCCTTTCCGCATCACTTTTGAATATGTCATGATTAAAAAATTCAACATGGAAACAAGTGACATTAAAGCTATCAGAAAATTTATCGCTGACTTGCCTTCTAAGCTCAATTTAATCGCATGGAATCCGGTTGAAGGCATACCTTTTGAAGCTCCTTCTCAAAATGAAATCGAAGCATTCCAAAAAGAGCTGATGTCATTGCCTCAGGCGGTTACTTTCAGAAAAAGTCGGGGAAGCGATATCGGAGGTGCTTGCGGTCAACTTTCGGGTAGTTACAAAACCAAATAATGGAGCTGTTTATGAATATCAGAGAAATCGCTGAGGAAATCTTCTCTTTAAGAAACAACACCCCTTCTCGTTCCGGTGGTGCTCATGAAATAAGTGTCGGAAGTACTATTGACCGATCAACAATGCCAGATCAGTTGCCGATAGATTTTAGCAATCTTGCTCAATATATTGATCATACAATTTTGAAAGCTGATGCAAAAACTGAAGATATAATAAAGTTGTGTAAAGAAGCTGAAGAATATAATTTCTACTCTGTCTGCATAAATCCGGCGTATGTTTCACTTGCCAGAAAACACACAAAAAAAGCAAAAGTATGTGCAGTAGTTGGATTCCCTCTCGGCGCAAATACATCCAGAATTAAATTGGAAGAAACTGCAACCGCACTCACTGATGGTGCTTCTGAAATCGATATGGTAATAAACATCGCAAAGTTGAAAGATAAAGAATACGAATATATTTATAATGAAATAAAGCAGATTTCTGAATGCTGTCATTCGCAAAATGCACTTCTTAAAGTCATTATTGAAACATGCTATCTCACTGATAAAGAGAAAGTTATTGCCTGTCTGATTGCTAAAAAAGCCGGAGCTGATTTTGTGAAGACCTCCACAGGTTTTGGCAGCGGAGGAGCTACTGCCCAGGACATTGAATTGATGCGCCTAACCGTGGGACCTAAAATGGGAGTGAAAGCTTCCGGTGGAATAAAAACAAAAGAAGATGTAGTTTTAATGCTAAGAAATGGTGCTAACCGAATCGGAACCAGTCGGGCTTTGGAATTCGTCTCAGCGTCTACTCTTAACTAGAAAAAAAAGCGGGAGATATTTTGAGTATTGCTGATAGAATATTTATAACGATGTGCAAAGATATTTTGGAAAATGGGACATCTTCCCGGGGGCAGAGTATAAGACCCAGATGGGAAGATGGTTCACCTGCACACACTATAAAAAAATTCGGAATTGTTAATCGATACGTTTTGCAGAAAGAATTTCCAATTCTAACTCTCAGACCTATTAATCTTGAAGCAGCAATTGATGAGATTCTCTGGATCTGGCAGAAGAAATCCAACAATATTAATAACCTGAACAGTAAAATTTGGGATTCCTGGGCTGATAAAGCTGGAAGTATTGGTAAAGCTTACGGATATCAACTCGGTCGGAAAATACACTTTCCCGAAGGTCAGATGGATCAGGTGGACTGGATTCTGACATCACTAAAAACCAATCCATACAGCCGAAGAATGGTTACCAATATATTTAATCACGACGATTTGAAAGAAATGGGTTTACAGCCTTGCGCCTGGTCACTTACATTCAATGTCTGCGATAACAAACTCAACGCCATTCTGAATCAGAGATCTCAGGATATTTTGGTCGCAAACAGTTGGAATGTTTGTCAATATGCTGTTCTAATTCACATGTTTGCACAAGTATCAGAAATGGAAGTTGGTGAATTGGTTCATGTTATTGCTGATGCACATATTTATGAAAGACACATCCCGCTGGTTGAAGAATTGACTAAACGTGAAGCTTATCCAGCACCTCAATTTGTCATTAACAAATCCATTAAAAATTTTTATGATTTCAAAACAAATGACTTTCAGTTGAATAATTATAAAACAGGTAAGCCAATTAGGAAGATTCCTGTAGCAGTATGAGAGGACAAATGAATATAATTGTCGCAGTTGATGAGAAATGGGGAATTGGAAAGAATGGAGATCTTCTGATTAGACTACCGGAAGACATGAAGTTCTTCAGAATTAAGACTACCGGAAACACAATCATTATGGGCAGAATTACTTTTGAATCATTACCCGACAAGAAACCTTTACCGAACAGAAATAATATCGTCCTGTCTTCTCAGAAGAATTTTGCTCCTGAAGGAGTTGTAATCTGCAACAGTATCGAAGAAGTACTGAAAACAACAGAAAATGATGACCCTAACTCTCTATTCATTATCGGAGGTGGAAAAATATATCAGTCATTCCTGCCACATTGCAATACTGCCTATGTAACAAAGATTTTCGCTTCTTATGATGCTGATACAAGTTTTCATGACCTGGATAAAAGTAATGAGTGGCAGATAACTGAGGAAAGTGACATAAAAACCAGTAAAAAAGGCGTAAAATATCAGTTTATCACCTACAAACGGATTACTGATTGAAATCTCAATATTTAGGACTGAGTGATGGACAGTAAAATAAGAAAAGAATACGAAAGATTGAAAAAAGAGATTGAAAAACATAACATGCTTTATTATCAGAAAGCATCTCCGGAAATATCTGATTTCAAATATGATCAGATGCTGAAAATGCTGCAGAAATATGAAGATCTTTATCCCGAACTGCGTACCAGCCAATCACCGACAGTAAAAATAACAACTGACAGCCAGTCTGATTCAAATATTATAAAACATAAACAAAGACTGTATAGTCTCGATAATGCTTACAGTTTGGATGAAGTTCATTCTTTTCTCCGCAAAATATCCTCCGGCAACAATATACCTGAAGTCGCAATGGAACTCAAAGTTGACGGTTTCAGCATCAGCCTTTTTTATGAAGATGGTTTCCTTAAATACGCTGCAACCAGGGGTGATGGTTTTGAAGGAGAAGACGTAACTGCAAATGTAAAAATGATTAACTCTATTCCCCAGAAAATTTCATATAAATCTCCGGTTGAAATCCGCGGTGAAATATTTCTCCCTGTCTCGGAATTTGAAAATATTAACAAAACTAGAGAAGAACAAGGATTGAAGCTTTTTGTAAATCCACGCAATGCCGCAGCTGGTTTTATCAAACTGAAAGACAGTCAATTAGTTAAAAAAAGAAATCTTGATTCCATTATTTATTCGATAGGATACTCTGAAAATCTGGATATAAAAAATCAGAAAGATCTTCTGCAATTTTTAGAAGAGCAGGGTTTTAATATCAGTCCCCACACTAGGGTCGCAGACAAATTTGAACAAATAGAAGATTTCTGTAATAAATGGGAAAAACGCAGATCTGAACTTTACTATGATATTGACGGTGTCGTAATAAAAATAAATAGTTTTGAGCTTCAGCAAAAGCTGGGAGCTACTGAGAAAAGCCCAAAATGGGCAATAGCTTACAAATTCAAAGCTGAAGAAAAATATACCAGAATAGAAGATGTGATTTTTCAGGTGGGAAGAACTGGCGCAATAACTCCGGTAGCTATCCTGACTCCTGTTTTCATTTCAGGATCAACTGTTTCGAGGGCTACCCTTCACAATGAAGATGAAATAAAAAGACTGGATTTGCATAAAGGCGATACGGTAAAAATTATCAAGTCCGGCGAAATTATTCCAAAAATTTTGGAAGTAGATAAAACTCTACGCGATCCATCTTCAAAACCTGTAGAATTCCCCGCTAAATGTCCGGTCTGTTCTTCAAAACTGGAAAGAGAGACGGATGGAGTAATAACATATTGTAACAGTATAAACTGCTCTGCTCAACTCTGGAGGAGAATCACTCATTTTGCTTCCAGGGAAGCTATGGATATTGAAGGAATGGGAGAAGCAGTCGTCAAACAGCTTCTGGATAACCACATAATTAATTCCATTGCAGATATTTATAAAATTGACTACGAGAAAGTAAAACTGTTGGAGAAACAAGCTGATAAATCAGCTGAGAATTTGCGTAAAGCTGTGGAAAAATCTAAAAATCAATCACTGGAAAAACTGATTCATGGACTTGGGATCAGATACATTGGAATAAAAACTGCAAAAATTCTGGCTTCCTCCTTCTCAGATGTGGATGAGCTTATAAAAGCCGATTACGAATCCCTTTTACTGATAGAAGAAATTGGCGAAAAAATCGCTCAATCTCTGAGAGATTTCTTTACTAATGCGGAAAATCTTCGTTTGATAGAATCACTTCGGGATGCAGGGGTCAATTTTTCAGGTTCCTCAAACACAAAAAATGACTTATTGAAAGGAGCTAAATTTGTTGTAACAGGGACTCTGAAAGAATTCACCCGAGAATCAATAAAGAAAGCAATCGAAGAAAACGGTGGCAAGGTCGTTGATTCTGTTTCCAGGAACACTGATTATCTTATCGTGGGCGAGAATGCAGGTTCTAAGCTCACAAAAGCACGCAATATACCTTCAGTAAAAATTATTACTGAACAGGATTTTATTCAGATGATTGGCTGATAAGTCAGGGTAAATATGAAAATTCTGGAAAAATATATTCTGAAAGAAAACTTCTCACCGTTTATTCTTTCTCTTTTTATTATCACTTTTCTGATTCTGATGAACAGAATAATAGAATTATTAAATCTTATTATTGAGAAACAATTAGATATCGCAATGATAGTATCTATATTCTCTCTGAGCTTGCCGTATATGCTTGCACTATCTGTTCCCATGGCTGTTCTGGTAGCATCAATTCTGTCATTTGGCAGATTATCAGTGGACAATGAGTTAATTGCCTTTAAATCATGTGGCATCAATATTTTCACTTTGATGAAACCCACAATTATTGTCGCTCTGCTTCTTTCGATAGGCATGATACATTTTAACAATGTAATTCTTCCAGAAACCAATCATAATTTGAAAAAATTAATGATAAAAGCTCATTATCGCCGACCATTGACAGATCTGAAAACAGGAGTTTTCAATGTTGTAAAAAATATTACCATATTTTTGAAAGAGAACGACGGAAATTTAATGAAAGGAATACTAATCTACAATCGAGAAGAGAAAAAATTCCCTGATACCATAACCGCAGAGAAGGGAGAAATCGTCCTTGAGAACGGTGGCAACAGCCTAAAACTTACGTTGTTTAATGGTGAAATGCACGAAAGAGACAAGAAGGATCCCAAATTATACACTATGCGAAAATTCAAAAAGTTTGTCATGAACAGACCGGATTTGGGCTATTCAATCAACGAGGCTGATTCTGAGTATCGAAGCGACAGAGAAATGAGCTCGGCTGAGATGAAAAAACAGATAGAAGAAACACAGAAAACTATTACGGGACTTGACGAAGAAACCAATCGCCTCACCGCAATTCTGTCTGAAATCAATGCCGATTCTCTTAGGGCTGAACGTGAACAAAATACCATCAAGCGATTTAACAATAACATTTCAATCAATCAGAATAAGATAATTGAAGCTAAACGAAAAATTTTAGCTTATGAAGTAGAAATACAAAAAAAATATGCAATTGCGTTTGCCTGCTTGGTTTTTGTTTTAATCGGAGCTCCGGTTGGAATGATGACTCGCACCAGCAGCGTTGGTATGGCTTTCACTGTGAGTTCACTGGTCTTCATGATCTATTACTCAGCTCTAATCGGAGGAGAAGAACTTGCGGATATCGGAATAGTTTCACCGTTTTGGGCTATGTGGATATCTAACGTACTGTTCGCACTTGTTGGCATCTATCTAATCATTTTATCGATTAAAGAAACAAGGATCTTCGATATTCAGCTTTTCCTGAAAAATCTACTAAAAATATTTTCAAAAAAACAAAAACAAATTTTTACAATAAACAATAGGGATCTTTACTAATAATGAGACTTTTAGACAGATATATTATTTGGAATTACATAAAATTCTTTCTTATCATTACTTTCTCATTTCTTGTGCTGTTTCTCACTATTGATTTTTTTGACCGTCTGCCCCGTCTGATCAGATTTGAAACCAATATTCAAAATGCTGTCATTTACATACTACTAAGATCGCCCTACATTTTTGTCCTTACATCACCTATTGTCGTACTGCTTTCCGGGCTTTTCCTCATGAGTTCATTGTCTAAATACAATGAATCTGTTGCCATTAGAGCTGCAGGTATAAGTATTGTTAGAACAGTCACACCATTGTTTATTCTGGCACTCGTTTACAGCATATTTATACTTATATTCGGAGAGTTTGTACTTCCCAAAGCCGAGGAATACAGAGATTATATTTACAATGTCAAAATTAAAAACAGAGAAAAAACTGACATAAAAATGCGTTCATCCATCTATTATCTCAGCAAAGACAATCACTTATACTATATTGGTTTTTTTGATGGCTACAGAAATCTCCTCCGCACGATTGACATTACTCATTTTGACCCCGAGAATGGACGCGTAATAAAAAAGATAACCGCTTCCAGTGCAAGTTGGAAAGAAGATCACTGGGAATTTGAAGAATGCAACATAAAATTCTTTGATAATGGTGAAATCGTCAAATCTGAGTTTCGACAAAACACTCAACTGGAAGAAGTTGACGTTACACCTGTTGATTTCATTAAATCGGCTAAAGAGCCAATTTCCATGAATTATTTTGAGTTGAAAGATTACATTGAAAGACTGAAAAAAATTGGGGAAAACTATAATGAACAACTTGTGGAATTGAGACTAAAATTATCATTTCCTTTTGCTAACTTCTTTATAATATTCTTTTGTGTTCCCCTTGCTTCTTCATCAGTCAGAAGCAAAGGTAGAGGATTAGTTTTTGTGCTGGGAATTGTTGTTTGTTTTCTGTACATTTCCAGTCTGAGAATCTGTCAAAGTCTTGGTTATAACGGTATTATTAATCCCGATCTGGCTGTTTGGACTCCCAATGTTGTTTTTGGCGGAATCGGTTTACTTTTCCTGATAAAATCGGAAATTTAAATGTATTTATCTAATGTTATTTCATATCTTAAATGACGCTTTTTCACTTTTTACGAATAAGCTGTAGTATTAATTACTGTTATGGCTGTTCGATAGTTGTCACGACACCAGCTGTAGACAAACCTGCAATCAGCGAGGTCTTATGCAAGAACCAATAATTGAAGTAAAAAACCTTACGGCAAAGTATGGAGAAAAAGTCATTCTTGATAACATCTCGGTTAACATCCTTCCGAAAGAAATTACTGTAATTCTCGGTGGAAGCGGATGCGGAAAATCCACATTTGTAAAAAATGTTCTTAGGTTGTTTGAACCTGCATCCGGTTCAGTAAAAATGTTCGGTCAGGAAATCACAACTATGGATGAAGAAGAGTTTCAGACAATTCTGCAAAAAGTGGGAATGTTATTTCAAAACGGAGCTTTACTAAATTCCATGAGTGTTTTTGACAATGTTGCAACTCCTTTGGAGCAGCACACATCTCTTCCACCAGAAATTATTGACAGAATGGTTAAGGTTAAACTGGGACTGGTAAATCTTTCTCATGCAATCTCTCTGTTCCCTTCAGAGCTTTCCGGTGGCATGCAAAAACGAGCTTCTCTCGCCCGAGCAATCTCTCTTGATCCGGAGATTCTCTTCTGTGACGAACCTTCTGCCGGTTTAGATCCTATCACCAGTGCCAATCTTGACGATTTGATTCTCAATCTCAAACATCAACTTGATATGACAATTGTTATAGTTACCCACGAACTGGCAAGTA
>JAQVBK010000445.1 GCA_028690365.1 Candidatus Cloacimonadota bacterium | reverse complement strand
TCAAGGTATTGGTGGCGTTCCAATTTCAAGAAAACAAATAAGAGCTCAGAGAAAAGCTTTGGATATGATTGAAGATGAAGTTGGTAGGCCAATTAATTTTCATTCATATGTATCTGGTGTGGCTGGGCCTGAAATTGCCGTAATGTTCGCTGAAGAAGGTGTCAATGGCGCACATCAAGACCCACAATATAATGTTTTATATCGAAACATAAATATGATTCGTTCTTTTGTAGATGCTGCAGAATCAAAAAAAATTATGGCAGACTTTAACATCCTCCAAATTGACGGAGCACATAACGCAAATGCAACAGCCATGGAAGCATCAAAAGTAATGCCTGAGCTTCTTGTTCAGCATGCAATTAATTCTATGTTCTCTCAAATGATCGGGATGAATAAAGATCATATCGCATTATCAACTGTTCCTCCAATTGCATCCCCAGCACCCGACTTAAAAGTCAATCTTCCTTACGCAGTTGCGCTCAGGGACTTTTTTGATGGATTCATTATGAGGGCTCAAATGAATACAAAATATATGGAATCTTCTACTAGAGAAGCCACAGTTACTCATGTATTAAATATGATGATATCAAAACTAACAAGTGCCGATATTCAGTCCACCATTACTCCTGACGAAGGCAGAAATGTTCCTTGGCACATGTATAACATTGAAGCCTGTGACACTGCCAAACAAACCCTGATTGGATTAGATGGGTTACTTGAAATGGTAGAAATAAAAAAAGATGGTTACATGAAATCCAAAGTTAGGGAAATCAAAGAAAGAAGCATTTTATTCTTTGAAGAATTACTAGCGAATGGTGGTTATTTTGAAGCAGTTGAAGATGGATTCTTTATTGATTCTGGAAACTATCCAGAACGTCATGGAGATGGCATTTCAAGAAAAATTAACGGTGGAATAGGTGCGGACACCGTATTTACAAGAGAAGAAGATTATTTCGCTCCAGTGCCTTCACATTATGGATATAACAATGTGAAGCAATACGGAATTCTTGAAAGTGAAAATCCTGCTAAAGTCATTGGTGGATCTACTTTTGACAACCGAAAAAAAATCCAATATATTGATGAACTCGATCCAACTGATAATGTCAACGTTAGACTAGATGAAACTGAAGTATATCGATTATCAAATTTAATCCGTCCAGAAGTACAATGGTTAGGCGATTCTGTCATAGTCCTTGATATCACCTTACCGACTTCTGTCAAGTACGCAGAGGCTGCAGCTAAAAAGATTTGTGAAAATTTTCATTTGTCAGAAGTGGAGGTAATTCATAAAGAAATCCTACATCCAGTTGAAGCTACGAGAATTCAAATCAAAGGCAAAATCAATTTTGATATTGATTTATCTACCCTTGTTATTCCTGAAGAACCAAATCAACTTAGTGATGAAGAAATCAGATCTTACATTGCTAATCATCCAATGACGATTGTAGCTGGAACAGTGGGGGAAGACGAACACTCTGTCGGTCTACGCGAAATTATTGACATCAAACACGGTGGAATTGAAAAATACGGATTCCAATGTGTATATTTAGGTACTTCTGTCCCAATTTCGAAATTAGTTGATTCTGCTATCGAATTAAATGCAACAGCTATTTTAATGTCAACAATCATCTCTCATGATGATATCCACTATAAAAACATGAAAAAAATCCACGAATACGCCGTTGAAAAAGGAATTCGAGACAAAATTATTATTATTTCTGGAGGAACTCAAGTTTCATCTGAACTTGCCAAAAATCAAGGCGTAGATGAAGGTTTTGGGCGAGGAACAAAAGGGTTCCATGTAGCATCATTCCTTGTCGAAAAACATAAGGAAATGTTTCATCATGAAAATTGATGCATTTGTTTATGAAATCGGTTCAACCACTACTTTAATCAACGCTTTTGATGGTTTAAACACAGATACCCCTATTTTTTTAGGACAAGGTGAAGCAAAAACATCAGTCCTGGCTGGTGATGTAACGATTGGATTACGAGAAGCTCTAAATGATTTAAAACATAAACTAAATGTCAAAACACTCACAGCAACTGAAACTTTCGCAACCTCTTCTGCTGCTGGTGGTTTAAAAATGAGTGTTCATGGTCTAGTTTATGATATGACAGTCAAAGCTGCTAGAGAAGCCGCCTTAGGTGCTGGCGCCAATATTTTATACGTTACATCTGGTATATTAGGTGAAATCGAACTAGAAACTATTAAAGCCAATAGCCTAAATATAATTATGCTATCGGGTGGCGTAGACTATGGCGAAAGAAAAACAGCGTTGGAAAATGCTGGAAAAATTGCAAAATTACACTTAAATATTCCTGTTATCTACGCTGGAAACATTCAAAATCAAGAAGCAATTCAAAAAATATTTGATGATGAAAAACAGTCCGATTTTTTAACAATAACTAAAAATGTCTATCCTAAAATTGACATTCTTGAAGTTGAAGAAGCCCGAGAAATCATTCAAAATGTTTTTGAAAAGCACATCATCCACGCTCCAGGTATGGAAAAGGTTAGAGACATCGTAA
>JAQVBK010000444.1 GCA_028690365.1 Candidatus Cloacimonadota bacterium | reverse complement strand
GATCTAACCACGGAGGATCACAAAGGAAGACACAGAGTGCCACAGAGGAATTCCCTGTGCTCGCAGGCCTTGTTCTGACTTCGATTGTTCCCTTTAACATTACGCCAGGGAGGCTTCGCAACCCAGAAAAACGCGGAAAGATAGATTTCATCCACCAATAATCAATTACCCCGGTCTTCAGGCCGGGGTAGGGGAAAACCAGAAGAAAACCGGGCTTTAGCCCAAAACAGGAAAAGCTGCAGCGCAACACTGTACAGATCTTATCCACGAATCCGCCTGCAGTGGACATGAATTTTCACGAATTTTTTCTGTCCTTCTGCTTTATGCTTTGCGCGTTCTGATTTATTAAAATATTAACCACTTAAGGCACTTAAGGGCACTTAGGGATTCAGATATTTGTAACTTCCTGAAAATTGATTTATGTTCCTGAAAAATTGATTTTCGCTTCCGAAAAATTGAGTTTCTCATCCGGAAATTAAAGGTTTGCTTCAGGAAGATTGATTTTTACTTGTAGAAATCAAATATTTGCTTCCTGAAAATTGATTTTCTCAATCAAAAAAGTGATTTTCTCTTCCGGAGAATTGATTTTAACCTTCAGGAAATTGATCCGGACTTTTAGAATATTCTTTTTCTCAGACCTGAATTCATTTTTATCCTTTCTTCCATGAATTTTCTCTCACTTTTCCCATCAATTTTCTGCCTTCTGCCTTGTTTTTGGGCTATGCTTGAAGAATGGCACGCGGTCCGACGCGTCGGACCGCAAGGCGGACGCGGATGCTGCGCAACGCGGATGAACGCTGATAGAAAGGATGCCGGATACCAGATACTGGATGTCTGTTTTGAGCTGCAGCGCAGCGCAATCTTTGTAGCCCGATGCACCTGTCTTGAATTCCAAGCTGCAGCGCAGCGCAACATTACACAGATCTTATCCACGAATCCGTCTGCGGCGGACATGAATTTTCATGAATTTTTCTGTCCTTCCGCTTTGCGCTTTCGGCTTTCCTTTTTTTTCTTCGCCATCACGCCATGACCCCCTTCGGCAACATTTCGACCGGCTCAACGACTAGCTCAGGGACCTCATCACACAGACATATACACACATTACCACAAAGGGGATTAACAGATTAATAACCCACAGGAAATCATGGAGTTGTAAAATATTTGATATTGATCGCCGGATTATCTGATTTCTGGTATATATTTGATATCCTTAAGTTCATAAAGAAGGAAAAAAAGAAAAATCCATAAGCAAGACTCACGCCATTTGCGTCTGCACAAACGTAGGCAATGCTTTAAAACCACAGCGTCATAACTATTAGCTATGATTACAAAATTCAAATCAATAAATAATCTTGCTGTTTTCCAAGATTTCAATTGGGACACATCAGTTAGAGATGATGGTAACAATGTAATTTTATTTAAGCCGATCAACATTTTCTATGGGCGTAACTATTCTGGTAAAACAACTCTTTCTCGAATAGTTAGAGCATTAGAAACAGACAACATTTCCGACAAATATGAAAATCCGCAATTTGAAGTTAGCATTAAAGACGTTGCGGATAGTACTCCAAACAATTTAACTGCACATGGAAAGAAAATCAGAGTTTTTAATGAAGACTTTGTAAAGGATAATCTTCGTTTCATTACAAATTCAGATGAATCCATCACACCATTTGCAATAATTGGGGGAAACGCAAAAATTGAAGCTGAAATTCAGGAATTAAAAAATGATTTGGGAAGCAACGAAGAAGAAAATGAAAGTGGATTCTATCTTGAACTCAGAAAAGCTACCACCATAGAAACAAAAGCAGTTTATGCATTTCAAACAGAGAACAATAGTTTAAGCCAACAATTAGCAACAAAAGCATTAGATCGAAACACGGGAATAAAATATAGGTCTGACAGATTTGGAGACCAAAACTATACAACTACAAAACTTTTATCAGATATTGAAACTGTATTAGAAACTCTATATCAGCCAATAACTGATGAGGGAGTAGCACAGAAGCTTAACTTGCTCAAGGAAAATGCAAATGCTGACATCCCTGCCAGTGCAAGACCAAATTTGGATTTAACCACTCTTAATACAAAAGCTAAAGCGCTTGTAACAAAATCAATCAGTAGTTCTAATAAAATTGAACAGCTCCTGAAAGACGCTATTCTTAATCGTTGGGTTAAGGAAGGAAGACAAATTCACAAAGATAAACTTCTGCAATGTTCGTTTTGTGGTAACGATATTTCAGAAAAACGCTGGAGAGAACTTGATAGTCATTTTGACGAAGAATCCGAAAAATTAGAAGAGGAAATTGATGCGGCGATTTCTGAAATTGACAATTCAATTCTTAATCTAGATTTGCAACTACAAATCAATAAAACTGATTTTTATTCAAAGTTTCATCCGGATTTAGATACATTGATCTCTAACCTGGAAATTCACACGTATTAGTTGATAACTTTTATGCAAAAAGCTTGATTTCAGCGGTGTTTTGATATTACTTTGTAATACGTAAACACGTATTGTATGGAAGCTTCAAAACATCCTC
>JAQVBK010000443.1 GCA_028690365.1 Candidatus Cloacimonadota bacterium | reverse complement strand
TCTTTCCCTGAATGTAGAAAAAGGAAGCATTTATGGCTTTTTGGGCCAGAATGGTGCCGGAAAAACAACTACAATAAAATTACTTTCAGGGCTTTCAATACCTACGCAAGGACAAATTTTTGTTGATGGTATGGACATGTCTTCCGAATCAGGAAAAGTTAAACAGGTTCTGGGCCTGGTCCCACAGGATTCGGGCTTTTATGATGAACGGACAGCCTTAAGCCATATGATATATTACGGGAGATTAAAAGGCCTGAGTAAAAAAGAAAGCCTGGAACAATCAAGGGTTTTACTGGATCAGGTTGGGCTTGGAAATGAGATGTTCAAAAAAGTAGGCTATTTTTCCCATGGCATGAAAACGCGGCTGGGAATTGCACAGGCTCTTTTGAATAGCCCAAAAGTACTGATTCTTGATGAGCCTACTAATGGTCTCGACCCTGTTGGAATCCGGCAAATCCGACAAATTCTTTTTGAATGCAATAACAATGGGATTACGATATTTCTTTCATCTCATAATCTTCTGGAAATACAGGAGATTTGTACCTATGTCGGAATTCTGGATAAAGGCAAGCTTATCGCCGAAAGTACAATTGAAAAGATCCGCCATATTGAGTCAAGTGGAGTAATTACAGTTGGAGTTTACAATCTATCTTCTGAAATAGTTCATTTAATTGAGAGTCTGGAGTTTGTCATAAAAACTGAACTGAAATCCGAACATACCCTTGAAATTTTCGTAAATTCCAATAAAGATGTCAAGCCGGAAATTAACAGATTAATTGTTGAAAGTGGAGGTCAGGTTTTTAAACTTATAGAAAATTCTCTCTCGTTGGAAGATGCGTTCTTTGAAGCTACCGGAATAAAATTTTAATTTTGGGTAGACAGTCCATCTTCATTTTTGCTTATATATCTTCAGCCTCTTGATGCTGGTTCAGATAGGATTTCTACAGAGCCGAATGAAGGCTAATTAATATTTGGAATGGGGAATTATGATAAAGAAATAGGGTCCTTCCAAATCAGTATTAAAACTAAGGGCATACAATGCTTATTTTAGCATGAAAGTACGGAATAAAACTGGCTTCCAATGCTCCTTTTGATTTTCTGCTCCTTATCAAATTTAGGCCTTCAACAACAATTCACTGATCAGTTTAGCGATGGTTTGAAAAAACATAGTTAGGACAACCTTACTACCCAGGGTAATGACGAGATAGATAGGCAAAAAAGGGTGAGGTGAAAAGTACTTTCATTTCTTTGTGCCTGTTATTCGAAGAATATCATGTGCGTTTAGATGATAGGTATGCATTTAGAGTTTCCCCAATTAAGGTACACTCTAAAAATCAATTTTTTAGAGAAATAATCGTATCCTCTTCAAATTTAATGTATTTTCGACCACATAAAAAATATAATAGTTGTTCCATTTTCCCTTATCATATTTTGGAGTAAAAAATGGAACTTGAAGCTTTAAAACAATCGCTGTCTTCATTGGATATCAATCCTGATGAAATTAAAGATGAAAGATATTGCCAATTCTTTTCACATTTTGTTTGCTATCATTGAAAAGCAGAATGAAGAGATTGAATTCCTCAAGACAGAGAACCAGAAACTTCGAGATGAAATCAACTTACTCAAAGGTGAACAAATCAAACCTAAGATTCTTGGTTCTAAAAAGAATGAAGACCTTTCTTCTGAAAAAGAAAGACGAAATAGAGACCATCTATAGGGAAAAGAACCTAAATCTAAACTGGACAAAGTAGAGGTTCATCGAACTGAAATCTGTAAAGTTGACAGATCTATTTTACCTGACGATGCGTATCCTAAAGGTTATAGGGATGTAATAGTTCAAGATATATCCATAAACCCTTTGAACACCAACTACAGGATAGAGATATTTTATTCTCCTTCGGAACATAAAACGTATTCAGGTGAACTTCCAGGTAGTATAAAGGGTGAATTTGGTCTTGGAATCAAATCTCTGATAATCACTCATAACCATGTTGCTAATGTTTCAGAGCCCAAAATACATGAGTTTCTAGAAAATATTGGTGTTCATATATCTAAAGCCACTATTTCTCGAATCTTGACAAAAGATATTGATATATTTCATCAGGAGAAAGCTGATATTTTTCTGGAAGGTCTTAAGGCTACGCCTTATCAGCAGATTGATGATACAGGTGCAAGAGTCAATGGTGTCAATTATTATACTGAGATTCTTTGTAATCCTCCCACTTTCCACAGTAAATTTTCGTAAATTCATATTTACCCGCTATCGGTTTTCAATTAAACATGGATTTATTGGACTTTTACACAGTAAGCAAAAGCCCTATGTAGCGTATTTAGAGACCAGAAAATGATATCAATCAATTTTCACAACTTTCTGCAAATAGTCTAAATTAATCATATCTCTTGCAAAAACGCTATCAGAAAAATTGGTGATTTTCAAAAAAATACTGTGGAATGTGGGATGAACCTCTCCAGGAAGGAATGATATTTGCTCTCGAACCCAAAACGGAATTGAAAATATAGGACTGGTAGGAATTGAAAATACTTTC
>JAQVBK010000442.1 GCA_028690365.1 Candidatus Cloacimonadota bacterium | reverse complement strand
GAAATGGGAGAACAAATCTATCTAACAGGGAATTATTTTGCCATTATTTTTGAAATTGATGACGGAAATTTGTTTTATATGAAAAACAATCCAAATCAAAACATCTCTTATCCAACCTACATTTCGCAAAATCCAACCTCTTCTTGGACAGTTTATGGCTACACCAATCCAAACGGAACCGATGAATGTGTTTTGCCAATGATGATTCAAACAAAATATGACTTAAATGCAATGACCTATGAAGTGAGCGGGGGGACCTACACCTATGATGGACAAGTTCATAACCCAACAGTTACTGTGACAGACCCTTCTTCTTATGTTGTGTCTTATAGTCAAGATGGCATCAATTATTCTACAACCTTACCAAACATTAAAAATGTGAAAATTACAGATGGTCTTGTGGATATTTATACCATTTATGTGAAAATAGAAGCTGATTTTTATGACACTGTCATAGAGCAAGTGCAGATTAGGATTAATCCAAAAGCACTTATCATAACCCCAACCCCTGTGACAAATGTTTATGGAAGTGCATACATTCGTCCAATGTGTGAATACACAGGAGTTATTTCAGGGGAAAGTGTAAATTCCACAGGAATTCTTTCGGTTGAAAATTTTAACACAGAAGGTCTAAACAATGTGGGACAATACAACATCATTCAAAACACATTACTCCTCGTTTCAAAAAATAATTTCATTGTGACAAACTATGCAATTGTTTTTATTTCCGGAGTAAAATATACAATCACTCCAAAAACAATAGAACTTGTGCCGGACGAACTTACAAAAAATTACGGAGATGCAGACCCTACTTTAACCTATCATTTCATTGGAGTTGAAGACACCCAAGAGGCAAATGTTGTTGCAACTCTCACAAGAGAAAGTGGAGAAACTGTTGGAACTTATGCAATTAGTCTCAGCGGGAACATTCTTTCCTATGATGACATTGATAGTGGTTTTTATGCAGACAACTATGAGGTTGCTTTTACCACAGACACCTACTATTTTGAAATCATTCCTCGCGTTTTGACAATCACTCCAAATGAAGGACAATCTAAAATCTATGGAGAAGATGACCCTGTGCTTACCTTCACAGCAACAAATGTTGTTTCTGGTGAAACTCCTGCCTATTTGGGCAGTCTTTCTCGAACAATTGGTGAAGATGCAGGCAGCTATCAAATCACATTAGGTTCTCTTGAAATTGTTGATAATGTGGCGTTTTTGGCGACTAATTATAGCATTGACCTTTCTGCTACAACTGTTTATTTCAAAATCTATTCTGGCATCATCAGTGATAGTTTCGTAACAGATATCAGTGATTTTTATAATGGGGAACTTCATTACATCTCTACAACTGCAACAAGTGAATACACAGTAAGATATAGCGAAGTCACTTCAAAAACTGATGAATTTAATGAAGCAACAGCCAGCAATGAAAACATTGGCAAGGTTGATTGTGGTGTGTATTATATTTGTTTTGAATTCACAAAAGAGAATTATGTTTCAAAGTTTGAAACAGCGAAATTGACCATTTCTTCCATTAATTTAACAATCACTCCAACAGAAAATCAAAGCAGAATCTATGGCGAAACAGATGAAATTTTATTTGGTTTTTCTGGCAATGTTGCAAATGAAATTCCTGCTTTCACTGGCAATCTTTCGCGTGAAGTTGGCGAAAATGTTGGAGAATATCTTATTTTAGAGGGAGATTTAGCACTCCAAGACGGCACCAGTTTTTTGGCATCAAATTATAGTTTGATTTTTGATAATGGTGACAATGTAACATATGAGATTACAAAAAGAACATTGACAATCAAACCAGACTTGTCTCAAAGAAAATTTTATGGGAAAACTGACCCAACCTTAACATTCTCATCTTCAAATTATGTTTTTAGTGAAAATGCAGATTTCACAGGACTTCTTTCTCGTGCAAGTGGAGAAGATGTTGGGGAATATCTCATTAGCATTGGTTCAGTTGCTCTTGGAGATTCTCTTGTTCAAAATTATGTTTTAGCGTTTGATGAAACTCCAGTTTATTTTGAAATTACCCCAGTTGGCATTTTGATTAGCATTATAAATTTGACAGATGAATATGATAATTATCTTTTGAATTACTATGGAGAAATCACTTTTGACACAGTTAGTTATGTTTTTGAACAAGGAACAGAAGTAAACTTTGTTGAAGGCGACGACTTAGACCTTGCATATTTGTGTTATGAGTCAGATGACATACTCATCTCAAACACAACTCTTGCTGGAAACTATTACATCACAGCACAATCAAATAATGAAAATTATAATGTTTCTATTTATGGCAATAGTTCATACACCATTACATATAGAACTTATGTTGTAACTTTTGATATTGCAGAAAGTGACATAACAAGAACAAAAAATGTCACACATTTTGATACTGTGGGCGAGTTGCCAGACGGGATTGCGGAAACCCCAACTCTGCTTGGCTATACTTTCAAAAATTGGGAAAAATGTATCGATGTTAATAATGAAAATTGGGTGACAGTTGAAAACATCACAGCAGAAATCAT
>JAQVBK010000441.1 GCA_028690365.1 Candidatus Cloacimonadota bacterium | reverse complement strand
AAAGATGATATGTTACCTGTTTGCACTACAGAAAAAGCGGAAATTAAAGTTGCGTTATATGCCAGAATATCGGTAGATCGAAACGATAAAGTAGAATCTCTGGAAAGTCAGATAGCAATTCTGGAAGAGTTTGTTAGTAAGCATCCAGAAATGAATATGATTAAAACCTATGTGGATTGTGGCAAGAGTGGAACTGATTTTAACAGACCGGAATTCCAGCAGATGATGACTGATGCAAAAGCCAGAATTATCGATTGTATTATCGTAAAAGATTTGTCCAGATTAGGGCGTAATCAGCTTGAAATTAGCAATTTGATTTACACCATATTTCCATTTTTAAAGATTCGATTCATTTCTGTGAATGATCATTTTGACACCAATGAAGCTGAAAACGACAATAAATCTATGGAAATAGCCATTAAGAATCTAGTGAATGAAATGTATGCCAAGGATATTTCTAAGAAAATTGCTGTAGCAAGACATCAAAGTATGAAGAAGGGGAGCTTTGCAGGAAGTTATGCCCCATATGGATATCAGATTGAAGCGGTTGATGGAATACGTAAGATGGTTCCAGATCCTGCTACATCTGAAATTGTAAGAAAGATTTTTCATTGGGTGGCAGAGGGAGTGGCACTAAGGGATATTGCGATTAATTTAAATAAAATGAAAGTTACGATTCCAGGGCAATACCAGAAAACAAAGCATCTGTATTTGGAGGATGGGGATGAAGAAAAGAAATGGTATGTTGGGACCTTATCTAATATTCTTCATAATCCGGCATACATCGGAAACGTGGTGCAGAACAAATCATCTAAGAAATTATATGCAAATATTCCTGAAAAACAGAATTCAGAGGATGAATATATTGTCGTGGAAGATTTTCATGAAGCCATTATTTCGAAAGAGATTTTTGAGAAGATTAAGGAAAATAATAAGGAGAAAATTGCTTTCAGCAAGTTTAGTTCTAGTCGTGGAAAAGATATTAAGGTTCAGGAGAATAAATATAATGGAATATTGTTCTGTGGGGTATGTGGAAAACGAGTTCCTCAGATATCAGAACTTGTAAATAAAACCAATGAGAAAACCGGTAAAACCTCTTTGAAGAGAAAGTATTATTTTACCTGCAATGGACGTTACAGTTTGGAGGGACATCATGCAGGAAGTATCCGAATTGTAGAATCGTTACTTGATGAAATTGTAATGAGAACACTACAGGCCCATGTGGATGTCTATCTGAAAGATAAAAGACCTGTTTTACAGGTAATAAAAAAAGCTGCAAAACAAAGAAGAAAAGGCTTTGAAAGAAAGCTTGCGAAATATCAAGGTAAAATTGGCGAGTTGGATTATCAAGAAACCGAGATTTATGGGGAATATGTATTGAAGACTATTTCTCCTGATGTATATGAAGTTAAGCAGCAGGAAATGCAGCTTATGCGAAATGATTTGTTAGAACAGATTTCTATTCTGGAATCACAGATAACAGAAATGGATAAGGATGAAATGTTATTACGCCGGTGGACAAAAGCATTTTTAAAATGCCAGAAAGCACAGAAGGTAACGAAGGATTTACTGGACCAGATGGTGGAGCGGATAGAATTACATCCGGATAAGGAATTGAAGATAACATTTAAATTCCAACAGGACCTGAAGGGGATGATAAAGGCAGAGAAGAAAGTGATTTAGTCAGATTTTTGACAGAAAGGAAGGCTTTGAATTATGGAAAATATTGCGATTTATATGAGATTATCAAAGGAAGATGAATACATAAAAGATGAAAGCAACAGCATTACAAGTCAGAGATTAATGTTATTAAACTATGTAAGCGCAGATGAAGATTTGAAACGAAATAATATTTTGCAATTCGTCGATGATGGATATAGTGGAACAAATTTGAATCGCCCGGGCATGCAGGATATGTTAAAAAAAGTTCGGGAAGAGCAGATCAAGTGTGTCATTGTGAAAGACTTTTCAAGATTTTCCCGTGACCATATTGAACTTGGAAGCCATATTGAACAGATATTTCCATTCATGGGTGTAAGATTTATAGCAGTAAATGATGGATATGACAGTAAAGAAACTTTGGGTGGAATTAGTGGACTTAGCGACCAATTTAAAATGCTTATTTATGATTACTACAGTAAGGACCTGTCGGAAAAAGTTAAGACCTCTATGGCTGCTTTAAAGAAGCAAGGGAAGTTTGTTGGTGGACATGCTCCCTTTGGATATATTAAAGATCCGTCTGATAAATCAAAGATATTGGTAGATCATGCAGCGGCAACGGTTATTAGAAAAATATTCAAAATGGCGCTTGATGGGAACTCCTTATATCAGATTAGCAAGATTTTGAATGAAGAAGGAGTTGTGACTCCGGCTATTTATATGAAACAGGCAGTTGGCAGAGTGGATGGTAATTTTAAGAATCATCCCCAGCAAAACTGGACCGTGAGCAAAGTGAAAAGAATTTTGGATAATGAAATGTATCTTGGAAATATGGTCCAGGGTAAATTAAAGTCAACCGGTGTTGGTTCTAAACGGCAGGTCCATGTTCCGG
>JAQVBK010000091.1 GCA_028690365.1 Candidatus Cloacimonadota bacterium | reverse complement strand
GCCATCCGGTTCAGGTAAAAGCAGTTTGATTGACTATTTTGTAGATATGAATAATAAATTGAACAATGGCAGTATCTTTATTTTGGCGAATTCAGTAGAGTTTTACCATGAATCACAAAATTGCGTTGTGCGTCATCAGGAGATAAACAGTGATGTTAATACTCTACGGGATGGACTCGCAAATGTTGTCGACTACCTTCCAAATCTGGTAGTTCTTGATGAAATTGCCGATTATGAATCTCTCGAAAGAATCTGGCATATAATCGATTCAGGCGCTCTGGTTTTTGCAACAATGCGTAATAAATCAGCAATTGAAGTTATTCAAGCTCTCATCGCACTGTATCCTTCCAATAATCACGATCAGGCAAGAATGCAATTAGCTAAATCTCTGAGAGTAATCATTTCTTCTCTTCTTATTCCAGTAGAAAACGGAGAAGTAGTCCCGGCTCATGAGATCTTAATCAGCAATTCACAAATAGGGAATACTATTATAAACAATAACGTTAATGATATTTATCAAACGATGACTCAAGGTAAAAAGCAGGGTATGCAAACTCTGGAACAAGACCTATACTTCCTTTTAAAAAGCGGTTTGATAAAACCAGAAGATGCATTGGAATATGCAAATAATCCTACTTCTGTAAAAGAAATGGTCAAGTACCGCACCTAATTCCCAAAAACAGGTAATTATGCAAGCTTTCATTTTGGCGGCCGGAATGGGAAGACGAATCGCAGAAATAAGTGATGGTCTTCCCAAAAGTATGATTAAGTTTGGAGATGAAACAATTCTCCACTATCAGATAAGAAATTGTCTTGAATGTGGAATTAATGAATTTACTATTGTTCTGGGTTATAGGTTTGACTTCATTAAAGAACATGTTTTGGAAATTCTCAAACCTTCTCAGGTTAACTTTGTAAAAAATGACATCTTTGATCACACCAATACACTTTATTCACTCTGGCTGGCAAAAGACTTCTTCAAGGAAAGTTTTATCTATTTCAACGCTGATGTAATTTTCCACCCACAACTTCTGAAGAAAATAACCACAGAAAATGGACGATCCGAATTGCTGCTGGAAACAAAGAAATGCGGAGAAGAAGAAGTAAAAATGATTATTGATACAGAAAACACAATTTTACAGATTGGCAAGAAACTGCCTGTTGATGAATGTGCAGGGGAATTTGTTGGAATTGGTAAGTTTGATAAAAGCGTATTGAAAACATTTAAAAACAAACTTAATTTAGGGGTTGAGCAAGGTCAGGAAAACAATTATTTCGAGTATGCAGTTGACCTGATGGCACAAGAAGAAAAACTTCATGCTGTCTCAACAGAAGACTTGCCATGTATTGAAATTGATTTTCCGGAGGATTTACGCAAAGCAAAAGAAGAAGTTTTCCCCAGTATTAAGTAACTTGCATTACATACACCGCCTCAAACACAACTCAATGGAGAAATAATGAACGAATCTACATACATTCAAACAATTGACTCATTTATTCAAAAAGAAAAAGACGCTGAGCGGTTTTATCAGAAACTTTCGGACAACGCCCAAAGTGAGAGAATTAAAAAAATTCTACACAAGATGGCTCTGGAAGAAGCAGGACATGCTTTGATGCTTGAAGAGCTCAAAAAGAAACCAATCAGTGATTTTGTTTTTACTTCTCCCGAAGCCGACATGGGATTAGCAGAATCGACAGAAAGACCAAAATCCTCAGACAGTTTTAATGCAGAAAACATTTTGAAAATTGCCATGAAGAGAGAAGAAGATGCCGTAAACTTCTATCGTGATCTTAAACAACAACAGAAAGATCCTGTTCTGAAAGATATTTGTCAGCAGATGATTAATATGGAACTTCAACATAAAAACAAGCTTGAAAACGAATATCTGGATTTCCTGATTGAAGTGAGAACAATTCTATCTTCGAGAAATATTAACATTACATTAAAAGATTTGTTATAGATCTCTTACTTGCTAAACGATTAGAACAACTTCTTAAGATACAGAAATGAATTATTTTAATTCATTAGATTTAAATATTTACGCACTGGAGAATAAATGCGACAGAATTTAAAGAAAATAGTCATGCTTGTCTTGTTGTCTTCTTTATCTTACGTTATCCTGGTTGCTGACACTGAAACTACCGCTGAGAACAAGATTGAACAGAAGATTTCAGAGCTTAAAGAACGTTTAAGACAAGATGAAATCCCGTCAGATTGGTTTGAAAATAATCTTAATCATGAAAAATTCAAAATTTATCATCAGATAGAAAAATATTTCAAAGAGATGCCGGAACGAAAAGTTGCTGACAAGAAAAGAGATTTTGAATGGTATAAGAAGTATTTCGACGTAGAAAACAGAATTTCAAAGGGATTGAGTTTCATTGAAGAAAACAAGAACACTTTGGAATTGTTGGAGAAAAAGAATGGAATTCACTACGAGTTAATCGTTGCAATTCTTGCTCTGGAATCAAACTTTGGCAGTTCTGAACAGCGGGGAAACTTCTACATATTCAATACTCTTGTCTCTCAGTATGCTCTCGTTCCCAAAAGAGAAAAATTTGCTTACAATCAATTGAAGTCTCTTTACAAATTCTCCAATAAAATCAAGAAAGATACATTCTACTTCATCGGTTCTTATGCCGGAGCCAGTGGCTGGGCACAATTTATCCCCTCATCCCAGATTAGCTATTTTATCAGTTTTGACGGAATCGCAGAGAATACAGATATATACTCAATCGAAGATAATCTGGCAAGCATAGAAAACTACCTTAATGCCCACAGGTTAAACCGTAATACGATAAACGATTCGCAAAAAAGATATGACGCAGTTTACGCATATAATCACAGTAAGCATTATGTAAAAGCTGTTCTGATTATTTATGATGGACTTAGAGAAGCCAGGAAAAATAGTAATTAACGTAAGACTCTATTGTTGATAGGATTCTTCGATTATCTCTATGAAAGTATTTACCGGGATTAAATTAAATAATTCAATGACTTCTGTATTCTTCATTCTGATACAACCATGAGAGGCAGGTTTTCCCAATAAACCTTCTTCATTTGTTCCATGAATAAAAATTTTGCGTTTATATGAGTCAACATCTCCGCCCTTGTTTTTGCCGGGTTCCATACCTTCTAACCAGAGAACTCTTGTAGTAACATAATCTATTGAGGTATCCGTTTCATCAGTATAGATTTCTACTTTTTTCCCGGTTTTTGCCACTCCCCAGAATGTTTCTCCAATCTCCGCATTGTCTCCGTGTTTCTCTGCAATTCTATGAGTTCCCAATGGAGTTCTATTACTGTTCTCAATACTTCCTACTCCTTTATATGAAGTCGAGATTACGAATGTTCTCACCACTTTATCATTTTGCAGTAAATGCATTTTTTGATCAGCTACTGAGACAATCAGGTAGTAATTATTTGATTTGAGTCCCATGTTCGTGAGTTTCTGCAAGATTTGTTTTCCCACTGTAGTGGAGTTAAGAAAAAGAATACCACTTACTAAAGAAAGAATTAGACAATACTTTTTCATGGTAATTTCCACAATGCTATAGATCTACCATTTCAGATCCACAGCATCATATTTTCTGCTGCCCAATCCAAGAGATTCTGCGTATTCCAGTTGTCTGAGAGGATCGATGCCGGGTCTTAATAATGTGAAGATATCTCCGTCTTTATCCTCCAAAACTGAGTTGTTCAAAATTTTCTGCTGACTAATCAGGTCATAACTAGCCTGATCAATAGCTACAGGGTCATAAGAAGCCAATACACCTATGTCATTTATCAGGGCGTTGTCTGACCAGCTCATACAATCGCAATCAGGAGTGATATTTATCAGGAAATTGAAAAAGAGGATTTTTCCGGGTAGATGATTGATTGCGACAAAAGCTGTTTCAGCCATCTTTTCAGCTAGAAGAGCCGGTTTCTCATTCCAGAGAATTTTCAGTGCCTGAGTTGGACAATGAGTAATACACTCTGCACAGCCTACACACAAATCTCTGTTCAGATTAAAATCAGGCTTATTGACAGTAATTGCCGATTCAGGGCAAACCTTGGCACACAAACCGCAATAGATACATTTTTTCTGAACATATTCCGGTTTTATGTCTCCATGCATACGCTGTTTCTGGGTTCTTGAACCTAATCCCATTGAAAGATTTTTTATGGCAGCTCCCATTCCAGCTATGAGATGACCCTTGACATGCGTTATCACAATCATTCCATCGGCGGAAAAGAATTCACCACCTAACTGAACACTCTTAAAATGTTGCAGATTGACCGGAATGTCTTTAACATTATTGCTTTTAAGTCCATCCAAAATTACCACCGGAGCATTCATAGAAGCATAAGAAAAACCATGTTCAATAGCCAGATCAAGATGGGTAACACCGTTTTTTCTGCGTCCGCTATAAAGGGTATTAGTGTCTCCTATGAAAGGATAAGCTTCTTTTTTCCTGATAAAATCCACGGTTTTCCTGATATAAAGTGGATTGATATATGCAGTGTTTCCATCTTCTCCAAAATGAGTTTTAATAAGAATGTTGTTTTCTTTTTGGATAAAAGGTGGATTTATCATTTCTAAAAGCTCAGTAAACTTTTGTAAAATTCCCTTGTTCTTTAGAACCCTGGATGAAACAAAAAATACTTGTGACATAAAGATAACCTCCGGTGAAAGGAAGCGGGGAAACAACCCCGCCCAATGCTTATAATTTTTCTATAGCTTTAAGTGCTTTCGGAGCGGTCGGAGGATTAACTCCATCTCCTGATATGTAGCCGATTACAGGTTTGCCGGAAGGAGTTTTGTTCTCATCTTCTTTATAGAACTCAACCTTGATTCTGACGGCTTCACCATTATCAACAACAATATCGTTTCCATCTTCATCAACCTGATAAGGATTATGATACAACCAAGCTACGCCAATTGCTGCAGTTCCTTCTTCACCATTCACAGATTTACGTTGAGATCCGATGAATTCCCTCTTTTCCTGAGAAATGTTTGGAGAATTTATACTGGAAGTCACTGTTCCCAACCTTTTGCCGTTCAGATAAACTCCTCTGCCTACAACGATTCCCTCGGAAATAATAATTACCATTCGTTTATCAGTTTCCAAAGATTTAACCAATGCCTCTTTTCCAAAAAATGATTTCTGCAAATCAATAGCAGCGTTAAATAATGGTGCATTTACCGGAGTATGTAATTGATCGTACTCACTACCGTTAAGCGGAAGACCTGCATTTCCTGCAGAAATTCTATTTTCATCTCTTCCACCCAGTCCAACAAGCAATCCGCCTAAATCAAGAGCTGCATCCAGAATTCGATTAAACTCTCTGACTGCAATTGCAACCGGAATATACATCTCCCAGCCCCAGCGATTGGTATAACCTGTTCTGCTGATAACAAAATCATGTCCATCATAAGAGAATTCATTGAAAGTGAAATATCCCATATTTTTGTTAGAATCATTGCGGTTTCTCAATACTTCTTTTCCATAAAGAGAAGCTACGAGTTTGTATGAAAAAGGACCCTGTACATCTACTTTTACAAGATCCTCTGAAATATCTTTAACAGTCACATCTTCCCCATCTTTCAAATGTCTGAGAATTAGATCTGCATCTGAGAAAAATTCTGTTTTCTGACCATCAATTTCAACTGAATCAGTAATGTCATGCCCGGCATTTATTACCGAAACAAATTTAGTTTCCGAAAATTTCATTATAATCATGTCATCCACAACAGTACCTTTTTCAGTGAGAAGAAGAGTATATTTACACTGTCCGATTCTCATGTCCTTGATGTTTGCAGGGAGAACACGGTCTAAAAGATTTGCTGCATCCTTGCCGGAAAATTCAATCTGAGCCATATGATCAATATTGTAAACTGCAACTTTTTCTACTGCTTTTGCTTCTTCCAGTACAGATGTTATATAGTTTACTGCCATATCATACTGACCAAAATTGCTTCTGTGGATAGGTTTGTAAGGTCTGTCCAATTTTTCAGCCATCATTTTCTGATAGTTTTCTTCCGCTTCAAAAAGGGCTGTTTTTCGCGGAACTTGTGGGAAATCAAAACCAACTTTTTTCATCTTTGCTCCTTTAATTCAACTTTATCGGTTAATCTTTGCATTGAAATTATCATAGGGTTATTCTCGGGATAAGGATTCTTATTCCTGTCTACCGGAAGCACTTCAATAGTATGCACAACATCGATACCATCGATTACTCTTCCAAACACAGTATGTTTGCCATCTATCCAGGGAGTTCTTTCTTTGGCGGTAACAATAAAAAACTGACTTCCTCCTGAATTTGGTCCTGAGTTAACCATAGAAACCGACAGATAATCATGAGGAATTGATGCCAGAGAGTCTGTAAAAGTATAACCTTTTGAAATCAGATATTCCTCTACTGTTAACTCCAGAGCTTCAGTGTTCGGTGGAACTTCGTAAGCAAAATGACTGTCTTTTACAAGCAATGTATCCAATCCCAGAGCTTTTGCACATATCTCGTCCTTAATTTTGTAACCGGGATCACCTCTTCCGTCATTATACGCCAAAGTATCTGATTTTGTGAGAGGACAACCGGTCTGAATAATGAACCCTGAAATTACTCTGTGGAAATAGATATTGTCATAAAACCCAGAATCCACCAGACTGAGGAAATTATCGACTGTATTGGGTGCAGAATCAGGATATAGTTCAATAGTAATATTACCATAAACTGTTTCCATAAGCACTTTCGGATAATCTTCTGCTACCACAAATGAAGTTAGAACAATCAAAATAACGGTTAAAAGTATTTTCATAATTTCTCCATAGTTTTCAGGAATCAAAAAAACAGAGTTCTATTTTTTTATCAATGATTTTCAGATACGAATTATTACAGATCCAGTCACCGGAATTGGCATAAACTTTTCCATTTCTTTCTATTCTAAGCGGATTGTGAGAATGAGACATAACGACTATATCATAATCACTAAAAAGTTCCTCAGCCTTATGGATAAGTCCTTTCTCTTTTTTTTCTTTAAGTGCTGGAGAAATTGTTCTACTGCGACTGGATCGGGATAGGATTCTGCCTAAATTAAGACTGATATCGGGATGAAGAGTTTTAAAAATAAACTTCACCAACTTGTTTCTGATTAATTTTCTAAAAAACTTGTAGCGGAAATCATTGCTCGTAAACAAATCGCCATGAGAACAAAATAACGAAACCGGAAAATCCAAAGTAAAATTGTCTTCATAGATTTCCATCCCAATGTACTCACTCAGAAAATCCTGAAACCAAAAATCGTGATTTCCCGAAATTAAGACAATTCTAATCCCAGAATCAGCCAGTTCGGCAAATTTTCTCAGAATTTGGAAATATCCCTTTATAATTACAGTATTCCAGTCAAACCAGAGATCAAAAATATCTCCATTCAATATCAGTAGATCACAGTCATATTTAATGCTGTCCAGAAATCTGATAACAGTTTCTCTTCTTTTTTTGTCTTCACTGTTCTCGTGAAATTTTAAGTGAAAATCTGAAGCAATGTAGATGTTCATTGAGTGATGAGATAATATAGGATGTTAGCGCCCATTCGCAGAGCAGTTTCTCTGACTTCGGGCGGATTATTGTGAGTAGAGGCTGATGCCCAACCGTCACTGATATTTGATTCATAAGTATACAAAACCATCATGCGTCCATAATCATCAAAAATAGCAAACGCCTGCGGTCGTTTATCATCGTGTTCGTGAGTTTTTGGCATTCCATAGGGAAAACTGAAGAAGCAGTTAAAAAGGTCATGATTCTGTGGTAGCTCTACCAAATCTTTCTCGGGAAAAACTTTCTTGATCTCTCTCCTGAAAGATTTATCCATTCCATAATCATCATCAGCATAGAGAAAACCTCCCTTCTGAAGATAACCTCTGAGATTTTCCACTTCTTTATCGGAAAATGTTACGTTCCCGTGTCCGGTCATAAAGACGAATGGCAGATTACTGATTTTATTATCAGAAGCCTTCACTACTGCCTGATCTGTAGAAAATCCTGTATTAATATTTTCGTTACAGAATTCGGCAAGATTGGGAAGAGTCTCAGGGTCATTATACCAATCACCACCGCCATCATAATGCAGTCTCCCAAGTTGAGGCTTTGCCTGAGCATTCAACGCTAAGACAATCAGAAAAATGGCTATCAGATAGACTGTTACTTTCATTTGAGTTCCTTATTAATTTATGAAGTTAAAAATCTAATACAGGCTTTTCTTGCAAGATATTTCTTGATATTTGACATTACGTCTCTTGGGCAGTGAAAGTAAAAGAATTTCGGTTACTTGATTTCCTGATGAAAAGTAAAACTTCTTTCAGGATAAATCTTTGTAGTAAATTACACCTATTGTAGATCATAGATTTTTCTGAAATCATTCTTGACATATTTCCAACAAAAAAATATCTAGGTGTATCACTTTGAAGGAGATAATTTTGCAGGAAATCAGGGTCAGTATTGGTAGCATAGAGGATCAAAAAAGACTATGTTTACATTTTGCCTACGATGAAAGTGTAATCAATCTCATCAAAACTCTGGAAGGCAGAAAATGGTCTGTTTCTGAGAAATATTGGCATATACCTTATTTTGAAAACTACCTTGATTTTTTAAATGAGAAGTTTGAAGGTAAGATCATTTTCAGAGATAAAGAGAAACATGCTGAAGTAAATTTGATGCCTGATGAATATCTGAATACTTTGAAATTAAAAAACTACAGCTCTGCAACAATTAAGACTTACCTGGCACATTTTCAAAGATTTCTTGATTATTATCGACCAACTCCACCAACGGAAATTACTTCAGAACAAATCAGAAATTATCTACTTTATCTTATTGATGAAAAACACTATTCCACTTCGGCACAGAATCAGGCTATAAATGCGGTAAACCCCGTTGGATTATAGATCATGTTTTATACTTATGTTTTATTAAGTCTAAAAGATTATGAGTTATATACAGGCTATACAAAAGACCTGAAAAACAGATTTAACCAACATGCTTCAGGACAAGTAAAATCAACCATGAATAGATTGCCTGTAAAATTAGTTTATTATGAAGCATGCTTAAATCAGCATGATGCTACAAGAAGAGAAAAGTATTTAAAGTCGGGAAATGGGAAGATCTACTTGAAGAACAGAATGAGGGAATTTTGGAACAATCTCAGTTAAAATCCTACGGGGTAAAGTTTTACTATGAGAAAGTTCTCGAAAGACCAGTTGAAAAGTATTTTGTCCCCCGACCACGAAAAGAAAAGAAATTACCGGAGGTTTTGAGCGAAGAAGAAGTGACAAAAATTCTTAAACAAATTTCAAATCTAAAACATCAATGCATTATTTATCTTATCTATTCTGCCGGTTTGAGATTATCTGAAGTTGTACATCTTAAAATTGAAGATATTCATTCCGATCGAAAACAAATATTTATCCGTTCTGCCAAAGGTAATAAAGACAGATATGGAATTCTTTCTGAAACTGTTCTTCAATTATTGCGAAACTATTATAAAGAATACAAACCTCAATTATGGCTATTTGAAGGACAAAAAAGAGAACAATACAGCAGAAGATCAATCCAGAAGATTTTCAAAGAAGCTCTTTTGCTTTCGGGAGTAAAAAAGAATGCAAGCATTCACACCTTGAGACACAGTTTTGCCACTCACCTTTTAGAGCATGGCACGGATTTGAGATATATTCAAGAACTTCTTGGTCATAAAAGTTCTAAAACTACGGAGATATATACTCATATTACGGCATCAGCTAGAGGAAAAATTAGGAGTCCTTTGGATAATTTGGAGTTGAGTGATGAGAAAAACACAAAATAATGAAAAGTTCGCCTATTACTCCATATTGGGTAGTGTTAACGAACTTTTAGAAAAATCTAATCGAAATATTCACGCACTTGTTCGTGGTATACAACCGTTCGCCAACAGCACATCCGTGCTTTTGGCGAACGGGACGGCGGCTTGGCGAAATGGCACGATGTGCCATCGTCCAACAAGCAGGTTGGCACAAGCTCACGAAATTCCGATGGAACTTCGCCAACCCGCCGTCCCGTTATACAAAATTCGTAATTCATTAATTCAAATATGAGTAGTGAATGGTTTATAAAAAAACTAGGAGTTTAATATTGAAAAAAATCTTTATCGATCAGATGAAGATAATAATATGGGTCGAGAAAATAAATTTCTTAAGGAGGAAATTAATATGCAATGTCAAAAATGTGGAAAAAAGATAGGTGGATTTAGCCCTCATTATAACAAATGTCAAGATTGTGGTGCAGTTTTCTGTAACAGTTGCACTAAAAGTAGAAGTAGTTTTTCAGGAAAAGGAAAATGCCCTCATTGTAACGGGAAAACTCAATGTTACAGAAAATAGAATAAATCTAATAGTATAACTAAATTATATCTTGACCCATATTATTTTCTATTGGATAAATTAGTAAAAAAACAGAAATAAAATTGGAGGTTTTATGTTAACACTTACCCAATCCCCATTGGGATTCAAAGAAGAATCAGATGTTTATAAACTTCGCCAGTCAATGATTGAATTTCAATCATCATTTGGTCAGGCAGATAAAATTGAAGAGATTAATTGGACTAATGAAAAAAAAAAGTTAGGTAAATCTGCAGGAAAAAAGAGAGCTTTTCTAAAAAGTTTTAGGGCTAATACAAAAGAGCACTCTTACTACAAAGAAGGTTTAGAGGTTGTTGAAGACCCTACAGGTAAAATACAGACATTTATATTCTATATCGCTTCACAACGTGATTTCAATGCTTCAGAAGTTTATTGTGAGAATAATATGATAATAAATCAGCAATCATCTGTCCGAGAAATTACTAAAAATTTTGGACAACCGACAAAACGGAGAGAGGATCAAGGAGTAAAACCTCCTGCTGGTTTAGAATTAGAAGGATTTGGAATACCAGAATCTATATGCATTGATTATCATCTTAATGATGGTTGGTTAACTTTTGTATTTTCAGAGGGTATATTAACTAGAATTTGGATAACATTACGTTCACAATAATCCAGCATTTAAATAATTAATAATGTTACGTATTTTCGTGTTAATAAATTGTTATAATTTTAATGTTCTATTATTCTTCAATTATTTTGATAAAGCTTGATTTTTTTGTATAACACACAGCTCCACTCTCAAATTGAAAGAAAAGCAAGATGAGCGTGGCAGCTGCCAAACATTATGGGCAAGCTGAGAAAACGCACGCAGACAGCATACTGCAAACCGAAAATAAAATTGTAAATTTGCAAGAAAGAAAATAAATATGACGATAAAAGCAAAACCATTCATTAAATGGGTTGGCGGAAAAAGCCAACTAATTGAAAGCATTGAAAAGGCTTTGCCTGAGCGTTCAACGCTAAGACAATCAGAAAAATGGCTATCAGATAGACTGTTACTTTCATTTGAGTTCCTTATTAATTTATGAAGTTAAAAATCTAATACAGGCTTTTCTTGCAAGATATTTCTTGATATTTGA
>JAQVBK010000090.1 GCA_028690365.1 Candidatus Cloacimonadota bacterium | reverse complement strand
GTTGGTATTGTTCGGTTACCTCCGGATCATTGGAATCATTTTTGGGTTTATAAATGAGTAGATCCAGAACTTTTTCAAAAGCATTATCAGCAGCCTTCTTTTGCACCTTTTTCATCATCGCTTCACGGGTTTCGTTGATTGCGACATCGAGTAATTCTCTCACCATAGATTCAACATCACGACCAACATATCCGACTTCAGTAAATTTAGAAGCTTCTACTTTTGTGAATGGTGCATTTGCCAATTTAGATAATCTTCGGGCAATTTCAGTTTTACCCACACCGGTTGGTCCAATCAATATTATATTGTTGGGCATAATTTCATTCTGCAGTTCGCCTTTTACTTTGCGACGACGCCATCTGTTTCTGAGCGCGATTGCCACAGCTCTCTTTGCTTTATCTTGTCCGATAATATATTTGTCGAGTTCTTCAACAATTTTTTCCGGGGTTAGATTCATAATTTTAGCCATAATTCCTCAACTATTTTACTATAAGTTTTCAATTGTTAAATTAATATTTGTGTAAATGCATATTTCTGATGCTATTTCCAAAGCTTTTCGCACGATAACATCAGCTTCCAGATCAGTGTTCTTTATTAGGGCTTTGGCGGCAGCCATTGCATAATTTCCCCCGGAACCGATAGCTGCAATATTGTCATCAGGTTCCAGAACATCACCATTTCCGGTAATGATAAGCAAATCTTCACTGTCTGCTACAATTATCATTGCTTCCAATCTTCTCAGGATTTTGTCTGAGCGCCAATCTTTTGCTAATTCAACTGCAGCTCGTTTCAGGTTCCCTTTATATTCCTGTAATTTTGTCTCAAATTTTTCAAAGAGAGTAAATGCGTCAGCAGTTGTTCCGGCAAAACCGGCAATTACCTTGTTATTGAATAATCTGCGAATTTTCTGAGCGTTAGATTTTATTACCGTATTTCCCAGGGTTACCTGTCCATCTCCGCCTACAGATACTCTTCCGTTTTTTCTCACGCCAATTATAGTAGTTCCCTTTAAATCCATTATTTCTCTTCCTTTTCTTCATTTGATGCTATTTCAGTTTCTCCATTTTCTTCACTATTGGTAATTTCTTTTTCAGTCTGAAACTTTTCTTCATTTTCCAGAGAATTAGTCTTTTCTTCCTCTGCAGCAGCCTTATCAAATTCCTTTTTTATCTCTTTAATTGCCTTGTATTTTTTTTCCAGATCATTTACTTCGTCCTCAGAAATATAGTTCTGAGCAAGCGCAAAGATTTCTTCAACTTCCAGAGTCTCTTTCTCCATCAGCATATCTGCCATTTTCTCCAACAGTTCTTTTTTGCCGGAAAGAATTGCAATCGCTTTTTCGTAAGCTTTGGTAATTATTTCTCTGACTTCAGAATCAATAATTTGTGCTGTTTGTTCGCTAATGCTCTCGGTATGAGAAATATCTCTGCCCAGAAAAACTTGCGATTCTTTTTTGGAAACTGTCATAGGACCTATTTTTTCACTCATTCCCCAGTTACAAACCATCTGTTTAGCGAGGTCTGTTGCTCTCTCGATATCATTTGATGCTCCCGTAGATAACTCTTTTAGTATAACATCTTCTGCTGCTCTTCCACCCATCAGACCAACTATTGATTGTAACATGTAGCTTTTGGAATAATAGCTCTTATCTGTCTGCATAAAATGAGTAGCTCCGCCAGTAAATCCTCTCGGAATGATTGTAACCTTATGGATTGGTTCAACTTTATCCAGGAACATCGAACATATAACATGCCCCACTTCATGCACTGCAGTTATTTTCTTGTCTACATCGGTTATAACCTTGCTCTTTCTGGCTTTGCCGAGTGTTACCTTGTCCTTAGCTTCATCAAAATCTTCCATCTCTATTTTCTTCTTTTCTTTTCTAGCAGCTAAAAGAGCAGCCTCATTTACCAGATTTGCCAAATCAGCGCCGCTGAAACCGGATGTTATTCTGGCGATAACCCCCAATCTAACCTCTTTGGAAACAGGAAGTTTTCTGGAATGAACTCTCAAAATTTCTTCTCTGCCCTTGATATCAGGCAAATCAACTACAACCTGTCTGTCAAATCTTCCCGGACGAAGCAATGCCGGATCAAGAACATCCGGTCGGTTGGTAGCAGCAATAATTATTACCGAATCATTCGGATCAAAACCATCCATTTCAACCAGTAATTGATTGAGGGTCTGTTCCCGCTCATCATGACCTCCACCCAATCCGCTACCTCTATGACGTCCTACAGCATCAATTTCGTCAATGAAAGCAATACAGGGAGCATTTCATTTAGCTTCTGCAAACATATCTCTCACCCTGGAAGCACCAACACCAACAAACATCTCTACGAAATCAGAACCGCTTATGCTGTAGAAAGGGACCTTTGCTTCGCCGGCAACAGCTTTTGCTAAAAGAGTCTTACCGGTTCCTGGTCTGCCCAGCAACAAGACTCCTCTGGGAATTCTTCCGCCCAGACGCTGGAACTTTTTGGGAGCTCTAAGAAACTCTACAATTTCTTCCAATTCTTCTTTTGCCTCATTGACTCCGGCAACATCTGCGAAAGTCACAGATGTTTTACCGCCAATCGACAATTTTGCTCTACTTTTACCAAAACTAAAAGCTTTGTTTCCGCCTGCACTCATGGAACGCATAAAGAAAAACCAGAATCCAAGAATTATAATGAAAGGTAAAACTGACAAAGCAAAGCTCAACAGTTGAGAAGGCTTTGTTGATGTAACATCGACGTTTCTTTCAGTGAGCATTTTGATCAGGTCTGTATCAGCAAAAGGCAAATAAGTATGGATTATTTCACTGTCTTTTGTTTTTGCTCTGACATCCTTCTCTGCAAAATTAACAGTAACTATATCTCCCTGTTTCACCAGATTGATGAATTCCGAATAAGATACTTCTCTAATTTTACGATTGGAGCTGGTATACATCGAATATATTATCACAATTATCAGCATCAAGACTATCCAGAATGTGATTGGATGGCTTTTGTTTTTAGGATTGAAAGGATTTTTTTTCTGTGGATTATTATTTTTCTTGTTGTTTTTTTCGTTCATGAATATATCTCCTCTTTTAAAACTCCAATAAACGGAAGATTCCTGTATTTTTCAGCATAATCAAGTCCATATCCAACCACAAAATCGTTACCAATTGAGAATCCGAGATAATCAATTTTTATATTGGTTTTGTGGGCTTCAGGTTTATCCAAAAGAATACAGGTAGCAATAGAAGCAGGTTTATCTTCTCTAATCATTTCAATTAAGTACTGCAGGGATAGTCCCGAGTCTACAATATCTTCCACAATTATTATATGCCTGTCCTTCAAGTTGGTGAGTGGTTTTTGCCTTTCAGTAATTTTCCCCGATGACACAGTTTCGGAGCCATAGCTTGAAATTGAGATGAAATCAATTTCCATTGGGATAGTAACACCTCTCACAATATCTGCCAGAAAAATCAGAGCTCCCTTCAATACGCATAGCAGTAAAGGGTTCTTACCTTCGTAATCACGCGATATTGCCGCCGAGATTCGGTTGATTTCCTGTTGAATCTGTTCCTTTCCATACAAAATAGTTGATATATCCTGATTCATTTTAACCTCTGTTTTATTTATCTGTTATTCTTTCTGCTGATCTTAGTCTGCCCTGGGGTACTTCTTCAATTTGTATACTTATCAAGCGTTTGCTTTTTTCAGTTACGGCGAAGTTTTGGTCTATTCTGTATCCACCTACCCATATTATTCTATCCTGAGCATCAGTAAAAATCAGAATGCTGTCTCTCTCAAATTTTGGGATTTTTTCGTCAATGAAAAAATCTTTCAGCTTCTTACGATGGTTCAGCCCTAAAGGTCTGAAACTGTCACCTGGCATTCTGTACCTGATATATATCGGAAATCTGACTCTATCAAAGTCAAAGTATTCTATATTTTTATTCTTCTCCCTAAAATCTATTTCTCCACTGTTTAGCATTCTCTTTATCTGGATTCTGTAATTACCGAATTTGGAAAACATTTTTCTCGGATTGAGCTCTTTTCTCATTTCGCCGGAAGACTCAGAAATCTCTTCTTCTTTGATGAATTCTACATGATTATACTCTTTTCTGGCAACTACTCCATTTTGAAATCTCACTATTTTTGAACCCATAGAAGGAAATATTGATTCCAATTCTTCAAAATTTGAACTATAAAAGTCTCTGCTGTCACCAGTAAGCGTTTCCATAATCTGACGATAAATATAAAATCTGATTATCTGTTTTTGCCCCATTAAATCTTCTATGTTGAACCTTACTCCTCCCCCTTTCAATGAGAGTCGTTTGTAAGATCGTTTTGCAGTTTCCTGAACTATATCTTCAGCTTCTTTAAGAAGTACTGAAGTATTGTAAATATGTTCAACCGCCTTTCTATTGGCGTTTTCTTCGAGCCAAGGAATAAACTCATTACGGAATTTATTTCGGGTAAATTCATTATCATAATTAGATTTATCTTCAGTCCATTCTATCTTTCCGGCTTTCAGGAAATCGACAATTTCCTCCCTGGAAAACGAAAGCAAAGGGTGAATAAGATTACCAGAAACAGGTTGAATCCCTCGTAAACCTGTCAGTCCGCTTCCTCTTGCCAAGCGGAAGAGAATCGTTTCTGCCTGATCTTTTTGATTGTGCCCAAGAGCCACTACATTCATTTTATAAACTTTTGTAAGTTCATCAAAAAAATCAAATCTTATTTCTCTGGCTTTGTTTTCTATACTGCTTTTATCGAATATTCTTACTTTCTTTACTACAATGCTTAGACCCGTCTCGTTACAAAGCTTTCGGCAAAATTCTTCATCCTTTTCCGAATCATCTCCTCTCAATCCATAATTGACATGAGCAGCCAGCACTTTAAGCTTATATGGTACAGAGAAATGTTTGAGAGCTATCATGAGAGCAGTAGAATCAGAGCCTCCTGAAAACCCAACTATAATTTTAAATCCTTTTTTTATAAGACCATTTTTGAGAAAATAATTCTCAAATTTATTCAGGAAGTTGTTGATTATCATCAAATCAGAGTTGTTGTCGGTTTTTTCTAAACTAAATTGCTCGTGATTATCTGCCAAATCCACATTCTCTCCTTAGCCAGGTAAATCTGAACTGTCTTCTAAATGTTTTACTGATAATAGTGACTCACTTATAAAACATGAAATTCATTAGTCAAAAAGTTTCATTGTTCCAACATGTCAATAAAACTCTCAATTCTCAGTTTAGTTCTGGCATCAAGCTTACCCGGCTGATCACCTTCAACAGTCAGTACAGGCAAATTTATATTTTTCTTAAGCAGAATATTATCAATCTGTCTATGGCAGAAAGATTGAACATAGCTGATTACGCCATCAATCTTTCTCAGGGATAACTGTTGCTGAACGTCCGATATCCGGTTAAATACAGAATAGGGATAAGTAAATTTTAGATACTGATCAACAATGTCCGGCTCCAGATACGGCATACTGAACTGACGCTGGATTTCATTAAAAACTACATTTGAATTCATTTCTAACAAATAGTCATAAATATCCGTAAAAATGGGCGGCACTCCAAGAAAAGCAAACCTGAAATTGAATTTCAAAGATTTTCTATTTTCCGCTTCCCGTATAAAATCGTCCAACTCAATCTCGAATTTATGTGGATCACCGTTAAAATCAGAAGAACTAACCAACCACAAATGATTCTCAAAACCTGTCACTTTGTTATCTATATAAGTTAATTCATCCAGTCTAATCAACTTGCGTCTTATTCTGTCCAGATTACTTTTTACTTCTAACACCATTGAGTGACTGACTCCAAAAATCTCCTCCAGTTTCTCAATCCCGCATTTAAGTTCTTTCCCTGATTTATCATACGGAAATGAAAAAGGAATTATTTCCAGACCTTTATCATGAAGTGTAGACATTAGAGAATGCGTATTTGAACAGTCGCCCTGGACTATTCCAACGATTATTTCGAAATTGTTGTTAATGATAGTGCTGTACATCCCTTTTATCCAGGCACAAATATTTCTCGGATAGCCGTTTACTTCAGCCTGTTCAACCAATCCAACCGGATCATTGTTAATAAAAATGTTGTTCAAATCTACCGGAACATAACCGGCTGCAAACACGACCTCTACAGGGAAACTTGTAGTAAAACCAACTTTCTTTTTGCTATTCATATATCATTCTTCCACTGCAAGTTCCAAGTATTCGTTTTCCAATTCAGAAAGTACAGTTTCATTCTCAGCTAAAACATTCTTCAACAACTCAATTTCATTTTTGTTATTCAGAACATTGTCGGTATTTGAGTAAAATGATGGATCGGCAAATCTGGCTTCTTTCTCACAAATTTCGGAATTAATCTCTGCAATTCTCTGTTGCAAGCGCTCAATTTCACCCATTTTCTTCTCAAGCACAATTGGATTTATTCTGTTTTTCTTTTTCTGTTTAACTTCTACAACTTTTTCAGCTTTCTTCTGAGTTTTTGGAACAAATATTTCTTCCACATCTCCTAAATGTTCTTTGATTGTTTTGTCAGTGAAATACCACAATCTGCTGGCTACAGATTTAATAAAATATCTGTCGTGAGAGATGAACAGAATTGTTCCATCGTAATCGTTCAATGCCTCAATCAGGCTATCGACCATAAGTAAATCAAGATGATTGGTCGGCTCATCCAGAATTAAGAAATTTGGTTTCTCATAAATTAATTTAGCGAGAAACAATCTGGCTTTTTCCCCACCGCTGAGTGTTCCTACTTTCTTATCAAAATCCAGTTGATAGAAGCCATATCTTGCCAGAAAAGAATAGAGTTGATTGTCAGTGCAGTCAGTTATTATACTTTTAGCAGTTTCAGCAACCGTTAGATCGGAACTCAGATTCATGTGCAGCTGATCATAGTAACCGATTGATAGCGCAGAACCCCTCTTTGCCTTACCAGAGAGGGGCAGTAATTCTTCATTAATAATTTTGAGCAAGGTTGTTTTCCCGCAGCCGTTTTTTCCCATCAATGCTACTTTGTCCCTGTACCTGATGTTGAGATTAACGTTCTCTGCCAAAATATGTCCCGGATAACCTATGCGTAAATCATCCAGAATTACCACATCTTCCCCGCTTCGTTTTTCACTCTCAATTCGTAGTTTTACAAAACTTGCTTCAGTAGGTTTTTCAACAATCTCCATTTTCTCGAGTTTTTTCAATCTTGATTTAGCCTGTTGAACTTTCTGTCCCGCCATGTTTCTCATGATGAAATCTTTAATTTCGCTAATTTCTTTTTGCTGCTGTTTGTAGTGTCGTTCCTGTTCCAGTTTCATCTTTTCAGCTCTGTCTTTATGAGCACTGTAATTACCATGGGTAACAAAAATTCCTTTATTAATTATTTCATAGATTTTATTAACTGTTTTATCGAGAAAAACCCGATCATGAGAAATTATCATGAATGGTTTGTTTAACCGAATCAGATATTTTTCCAGCCAATTTATCATGCCAATATCCAGATGGTTGGTAGGCTCATCCAATATCAGTAAATCAAACGGTTGGAGCAAAATTTTCGCCAACTGGATTCTACTTTTTTCTCCACCACTGAAAAGACGAACCTTCTGATGCCACAACTCTTTTGGAAAATTCAGATTTGAGAGAACCATTTCAAGTTGCAGTTCAAAATTATAGGCATCAAGGCACTCCATTCTCTCATGAAGATGAGCAAGAGTCAGCAGGTTATCTTCCGTGTTGTCTGTCTGCAGTAATATCTCCAAGTCATTTATCTGATTTTTCAGTCTGATTATATCATCATCAGCTCTGTATACAGTCTCATATAAATCAAGCGATTCATCCAATACCGGCTCTTGGGTCATGTAACCAATTTTTCTGTTTTTAGCAATTTGCACTTCTCCTGAAGTGGCTGAGAGATTTTGAGCAATTAGATTGAATATTGTTGTTTTACCTGATCCGTTTCTACCGATAAGACCAATTCTGCTGTTTTCATCTATTGTAAAAGAAACATTTTCCAGAATGTTTTCCCATAAAAATTCCACTGTAACGTTGGAAAAAGAGACCAAACTCATTACATCTCCTGTTGAATGAACTTTTGTTCACATAGCTTATTTTTTAAATAAATCAGCTGATAATATATGCTAAAAATTGTTTTTTTTCAAATCTCTGAAGTAACTATTTTATCTCAGCTGGAATATAAATGAAATAGTTCCGGTTTGAATTTTATCACCCGGAATTGGATTAAACCGCCACTGCTTGAGAGCATTAATACTGATGTTTTCCAGAACTGTATCAGCTTTTTGGATTACCATAACGTTTCCTACACTACCATTAGGTAAAACAGAGAATTCTATTTTGATTGTCACATTTTTTTGTAATCCTTCCGGATATTCAGGAATTTTCTTAGAAACAGTGTTGCGTTGTGTTATATCTCCTTCCAAAATATATGGAGAATCCAGATTACCGGAAGCATTTAATGAACTGTACATGGAATTAATCAGATCATCGTCCGAAGTAACGAGAGGTTCATCTTTTATAGTGGGTAGACCTTCTCCTGACGATTTTTGTGAAATTGTGCTGGCAGCTTTTTCCTGAGTATTACCTATCTCCTCTGATAGTTTTATCGGACTTAGAGAAGCTTGTTTTTCGATTGGAATATCAAATGTTTCATAAGGATTATCTATCTGAGTCATTGCCTTAGGCAACTCGACTTTTGAAGGAATGGGATTATTTTTTGAACCCTGATTGAAGGAATTAAGTGTTGGTTTGCCATAACTTTTTGCAGGATTCATCTCATCATTTTGGGATTTTGAGTTTATTTGAGAACGAAAATCCATAATTTCAATCTGACGAAAGACTTTCTCCGGTAAAATTTCAAAATGATAAAGAAATGCAATCATAAACAAAACAAGTTGAATAAATGCTGTTATTGCTAAAGCTAGAGCTCTGTCACTCACAATTACCTCACTTTTTTTCAATGACAAACAAGTTATTAATTCTCTGAATTCTGTTCCGGCGTAATTTCAGTAGCAATGAAAAATCTGTTTGTTCCCGAAAGCTTTGCCATATCCAATAGTTTAACAACCTTTTTCAATGGTATCTCCTGATCTGCTCTGACAACGACGACTTGTTCGGGATCATCGATCAGTCTGCCGTTTAAAACTGCTACCAACGTTTCCCAAGTTACCTCTTCGTCATCGACAAATATCTTCTCATCATCAGTCAAGGTGAGAGAGATGTTTTTATTGAACTCATTCTGTTGTGAAGTGGAAGAAGGCAGATTTACCTTTATTCCTGAATGAGTAATAAAGCTGGAAGAGATAAGCAGAAATATCAAAAGCAAAAAAATTATATCAGTGAACGAGATTAAAGCCACTGTTGTGATTCGCTTTTTACTCAGACTCAACTTCATATTTACCTCAATTTATGCTAAGAGTTATTGTTCATTTTTAATTTTTCTGATGTCGATTAATAAATCTATTGATTTATTCTCCATATCAGAAGCGATGTCTTCAATTTTTGCTACCAGATGATTATAGAAAAGAATTGCAATAATTCCAACTATCAAGCCACCAATAGTAGTAATTAGGGCTTCCCAGATTCCTCCTGCCAGCAAACTGATGTCAACTCCTCCACCGGTTGTCTGAATTTTCATGAACACTTTAACCATTCCGGTTACTGTTCCCAAAAATCCTATAAGTGGAGCAATTGCAGCAAACGTTGATAGTGTTCCCAAGTTTTTCTCAAGTTTCCTCAATTCGCTCCTGGCTGCTGATTCTACAGCTTCTTTTGTATCTGAATGAGGATTGTTTATTGTTTCCAATCCTTTCATTATAATATAAGCAATCGGGCTGGATTCTCTGAGTTCACAAAATCTAATAGCTCTTTCTACTTGTTTTTGCGAAAGATACAATTTAACTTCTTTCAGAAACTTTTCTTCATCAATCTTTGATTTCTTCAATTTAATGAATCGTTCAATAATGATAAAAACTGAAATTATCCAGATAATCAAAAGAATGGCCATAAGAAATCCACCTTTTGCAGCAATGGCAAGCAAACTCATAATTCCTCCACAATTATTTATTTAATACTTTGATAAACGTAAAAAAAACCTATAGTTTCAGACTCATTTTTTCAGATCGTCGTTTTCAGGAAAATAGACGTTCTTTTTAGTAGGGAATAAACCTGTTCTGACTTCTTCTGAGTATGTTTCAATTCCCTCTGTAATCATTCTTGAGATTTCCTGATACTTCTTCACAAATTTGAATGTGTAATCGCTTATACCCAAAATATCGTGATAAACCATTACCTGACCATCAGTGTATCTCCCTGCCCCGATTCCTATGGTAGGAATTGACAGACTTTCAGAAATTTCTCTACCTAACTTTTCGGGTATTCCTTCAAGAACGATCATAAATGCTCCAGCTTTTTCCGTCAGCAAAGCTTCCTCTTTTATTCTCTCATAATCCTTTACTTCTTTTCCCTGAACCTTGTAACCACCAAATCTGTGAACTGACTGCGGAGTCAGTCCGATGTGAGCAACCACAGGTATTTCACAATCAACAATTGCAGCAATAGCTTCCAGTCTTGAGGGAGAACCACCTTCAAGCTTTACTGCGTTTGCATTCGTTTCCAGAAACAATCTGGCTGCATTCTCTTTTGCCTGTATTGGTGAAACATGATACGACATATAAGGCATATCGACAATTATGTGAGTATTGGGCGCACCTCTTCTGACTGCACTACTGTGCCGGATCATGTCTTCAATGGTAACCTTTAAAGTATTATCGTATCCCAGAACAACCATTCCAAGACTGTCTCCCACCAGAATTGTATCTACACCAGCTGCTTCTGCACATTTTGCTGAGGAAAAATCATAAGCAGTAATCATAACAATCTTTTCACCTTTTTTCTTCATTTCCTGTAAATCACTACTATTTTTCATATCGACCTCTTTACTTTAAAAATCTTCGTTTTCAATTTCCAGATTAATTCCTTCTCCACAATTAGAGCACATTTCAACAGATGCACGTTTATTCAGAATTATTTGCCTGAATTTTCTGTATTTGTCATTTTTCCAGATATCAATAAATTTTTGTTCCCCAATATTACCGGGTTCTATCAGGTTATCCTTGTCGTAACAACAAACAGCAATTTCACCATCCCAGTTAATCACAGGTTGTGTCCACAAACGACGACAACGGTTTTTTATATTCGATTTTAAAACAAATTTGTTATCAGTTACCTTATACCGTCTGTAAGCAGGATTCTCCGGAAGAAATTTCTCAATATCTTCTTCATCATAAATCTGTACCGTTTTCAGTTGAAGTTCATCCACACCAATATCTAATGCCATTTTTCTGATTGAATCAACCTGAAATTCATTGTGCTTCATGATGATAAACTGCCATACCAAAAACGGTGTTTTGGATTTCAGCTTCTTCTTTGCAGCTACAAGATTTCTTACATTATCTAAAACTTTATCCAGATTACCATTAATTCGATACTTATTGTAGGTTTCCTGATCAGCTCCATCCAGAGAGATAATCA
>JAQVBK010000089.1 GCA_028690365.1 Candidatus Cloacimonadota bacterium | reverse complement strand
CTAAAAAATGGACAATGAAAATACAGAACTGGGGAAATATCTATTCTCAACTTAAGATTTTATTTGATGACAGAATTGGGAAATACTTATAATGATTTTGAGTTTACACAAAATTGTTTACATTCTCGAATACGGTAAACAGATTGTCGTTACACTGTCACGACAATTATCATGGTCACATTTTTTAGTATTAATTCCCTTAAAAGATCAATCTCGAGATATTTTTATAGTTATTTAGCTGTGAAAACTCTTTTGGAGTAAGAGATTTACGAGATCAAATAGCTAAAAAGGTATTTGAAAGAACTGAAAATGCAGATATTCAAATTTATAATAGTAATGTGATACAAAAAGGTGTTTTTAAATATCCATATTTATTAGATTTTTTAGAATTATGAAATGGATTTTTTGAAAATGATTTAGAAACGGCAATTCTAAAAGAACTTGAATTATTCATTCTTGAGCTTGGTAATGGATTTACTTTCGTGGAAAGACAAAAGAGAATGATAATTGATGGAGATGATTATTATTTAGATTTATTATTCTATCACAGAAAACTAAGAAGACTCGTTGCAATTGAATTAAAGATTGATAAGTTCAAAGCTAAGTATAAAGGACAAATGGATTTATACTTAAAATGGCTAAATAGATACGAGAAACAAGAGGGTGAAAAAACACCTATCGGGTTGATTTTATGTGCTGAGTCCAGCCGGGAGCAAATTGAATTGCTAGAAATGCAGAAAGACGGGATCATGGTTGCTGAATATTGGACTGAGCTGCCTCCAAAGAATCTACTAGAAGAAAAGTTGCATGAAATTATTATTGAAGCGCGAGAAAGATTAGATAGAAAAAAATTAACCCAGGAAACTCCAAAATCAAACCGTTAACGCAGGCAATATGTCTTTAAAATGGCACATAGCCTTAACCGTTTTGCCCCATTGGAGAACACTGTTTGACGATAAAATGTATAGGAAATGAATATGACTTTAAGCATGAAAATAGCTAATGACTTGAAAGAAAGTCAGATTAATTTAAAAGTTGTTATTGCTTTTATTCCAATTGCGTTTTTTACTTATCTCTTCCATGAATTTGGACATTGGACATTTGGAGAAATTTTAGGGAATGACATGATACTAAGTTTAAATAATTCGGCTCCCAAAAACGGACTATTTATTTCTGATACAGATGCTTTATGGTCTGCAATAGGCGGTCCTGTTTTTACGATACTTCAAGGATTGATATTTCTATTCCTTGCTTGGTTGACAAAATCTATTTATGCATATTCCATCACATTTTTTGCTGTCTTTTCAAGATTTTTCTCAATCGTTTTTGGAGGAATTAATCTCCAAGATGAAGCAAGGATTGCTGCGATGTTAGGGATTAATAAATATGTAATTGCAGCGAGTGTGTTAACGATACTTTTTCTGATTTTGTGGAAATGTACGCATATTATGAAATTAAAGTTCAAAGCAATAGGATATTATGTTGTTTTGGGAGTTGTTTCAGTACTAATTGTTATTGGAGTTAATGAATTAATGATGATAGAATAAAGAACAACTAGGCACAACACGGTATAGTGCATGCGGCTTTTAGTGGTTTTCGGGCGTTATCACCCGCATCAATTTTGGGTGGTAACTTGAAAGGCTTGGAACCCGTGATCTCTTACGATATCATGCACTCAACGTTAGTGGAAATAAGATTTAGAAAGAAGGAGATTTAAATGATAAATGCTGATAATATCGAAATTGGATTCTTTTCTAAAAAAAAAGTAATCCCATTGAACTATAAAATGGGAAGCTTCTTAATCAGCAATATAAAGATGCCGGACTTAATTGTTCGCAATAAACGTGATGAAAAAATCTCGTTATCAGTAATAAGCATAATTGGTATTAATGGTGGCAAAGAGGTCATAAAATATAGTCTTTATAAAAACGAGTTAAAAGAAATAATAGGTATTGTAACTCCTCAAATAAATAGTCTAATAAAGGATAAGAATACGAAAAACTCATTAGAACCTATTTTTGGACAAACTGTCTCGTTAGAAAGAGAATTGAAATCAGACCTCTCTATTGAAAATCAAGAAGTCGTATTGATTCCTCTTTCATTAATGCTATATTGCCATTATATTGGTCTTAAGACTATCGATAAGTTGCAGATTAATATAACTTTTAAATGTAAAGATGAGAATAGACTTATTCAATTCCCAATCGATTTATTTTTCTATAATACTAAAGACAAATACATTTTCCCTATGAAAGGTGATTTATGTATTTGCAATCTTCCAATGAATCTTCCACAATACAGAAAAGCGCAATCACAAGAATTTGCTATTGATATTGTAGGTCGTAATTTTTCATCTTCAAATCACACAATCACTACAAACATTGAAGATTATGCAATTTACGGTGCTGATATTATCTCAATTGGAGATGGTGTCATAGTAGAAATTGGTGACAAATTTCCAGAAATAAAAATGGATAATCCAAACTCCTATACGGAGGAATATTTTTCTAATTTATCAAGTAATCTAATCCCAACTATCGGTGTAAAAAATACTCTTTTAGGTAATTATATAATAGTAAAGCATAAATCAGATGAGTACAGTGTTTATGCTCATCTGAAAGAAAATTCAATTTGCGTTAAGCTTGACGAAGAAGTTAAGCAAGGTGATTTGATTGCTAAAGTTGGTAACACGGGGCATTCAACAGAACCTCATTTACATTATCAGTTAGTTGATTCTATGAATGTTTTTGAAGCTAACGGATTGCCCATAATCTTTAAAAATCTACCTATCAAAAATATGAATCAACACTTTTCAAACTCAAATTCATTAGTAAATTCTGATTATTTTTACGTAAGTGTTGAGTAATAAGTATTCCTCTAACAAGTCTATCCTTGTTCCAACTGTTTCGTCAGTTGGTGTTGAATCTCACGATTCGACATTCTTGGTTAGTTGAACTTGAATTAATATGCCTATACACAGAAAGCCCGATCATTAGCGGAAATTTTTATCATATAAATATTAAATAATTAAGGAAACGAATTATGTGTACAGTTTTTACAGTAAATCACAAAGAAAAAATGCTGGTAGCAAAAAACTATGATAGTTTTATTCAGAATGGGATGATTTTTACAAACAAACGTGGAATGAAAAGACAATCACTAACCATGCCAAATGAGAAAAAATTGAATTGGATTTCTAAATATGGCAGTATCACGTTTTCACAATGTGGTAAAGGTATGCCTGTGAATGGAATGAATGAAAAGGGACTCGTTGTGGAACAAGCCACTTTACCAAAAACTGTTTATCCTGAAAAAGATGAAAGACCTGAAATTAGCTGTTTAGAAACAATTCAGTTTTTATTGGATACTTGTTCTACAGTTAATGAAGCAATACAACATTTTAACTTATTTAGAATCAGTAGAAACTCATGGACACTCCATTACTATATTACTGATAGTAATGGAAGTTCTGCAATAATAGATTTTATTAATGGAAATATGATTGTATATGAAAAATCTCAAATACGTGTACCTGCAATTACAAATACTCAATATTCATACGCATTAAATAGACAAACTTCTATAGAAGAGCATTCATTAGATGAATATGAAAAGAACTCAATTGAAAGATTTGAAAAAATCAAAGAAATTCTAGTTAATAGAAAAGATGTACCGGTAAATGAATGTTTTAACATTCTTAACAAAATTAAACGAAATGATACTGTATGGAGTTGTGTTTATCACATTGCAAAAAGGGAGATATTTCTTTCATCCATTTATTTTAATAAAATAAGTAGAATAAAAATGGGAGAAATTGATTTTTCAGAAACAAGTAAACCAATGCTTTGTAACATTGAGAATATTGATTGTTCTGATTTAAGATTTAGCAATTATTCTAAAGAAGCAAACAGAATGAATATTGAAGGTTTTTTTAGAAACAAAATAATTATAGAAATGATGCATTTACCAAGTTCAGACTTTATTATTGATGCTTTTGATCAACATATTAACTATATCGAAGATTTAAATCAGAGGTAAACAAATAAAAATCCAACATTTTTACAAGTAAAGACAGGTAATTGGTAAACATCATGATCGGTAATCCACTCAAACTACATAGTGGAGGAATAGAGCTTTCCCCAAAATCTTACTCTGTTATTTTTTCAGAAGAGTTAGAATGCTATATTAGTCACAGTATAGGAGTATCTTTCAACTTGTTTTGCAAAACTATAATCTGCAATATTTACTGTTGACAGGAAATCGGACAATAAGGAAATTCCAAACAAATTTGACCGGGGTTTAAAACATTATGATTAAACACTTTATTAATCTGCATAAATGTATAAATAATCTGATAATGGTTCAAATATGGTTAAGCAACATGGCTTTGCTTAAGATATTAAGAACTTTTTTAAAATCATTTGTAATGCTTTTCCTCGAATACAAAGATGATATGGAAATGTTTAAAATTTCTCTGAACGTTCCTTGCTCTCAAGACTTAGAGATATTTGCAAGTAACCGAAATTTCTTGAACGGATTTGCAAAAAACAGAAACTACCAAATCAGGAGCGAGAGAGATGGTGAAAATAGAAAAGATTATTGAAAACAAGAAACAGTTCCTTGACTTACTGTTACTGGCAGATGAGCAGGAAAATATGATTGATAAATATTTGACGGAAGGGGATTTGTTTGCCTTATATGATGATGACTTGAAAAGTGTTTGCGTTGTAGTGCCGATAAATAGCGAAACTTGTGAGTTGAAAAACATAGCAACTTACGAGAGATATCAAGGAAAGGGGTACGGCAGAAAACTGATAAATTTCATTTCTAATCTCTATAAATACGAATATAAAACAATGCTTGTCGGGACTGGCGAAACACCGTCAATTTTGTCTTTTTATGAGAACTGTGGATTTGAAATATCACATCGATTAAAGAATTTTTTCACAGATAATTACGATCACCCTATGTTCGAAGACGGCATACAACTTATTGATATGATTTATCTTAAAAAGGATTTACAGAATAACAGAAATCTATCTCAAACTGGAAAGACTAAGCAAAAAAAATTAAGGGACTCTATAATCCCGAAAGACTCAAAAATAACTGAATAATAACAATTACGAATATAGTGTTTTGTCATGTCTGAAATGATGTATGTATTTAACACTTTTTCTGATCGTTTGTAGTCAGTATCATCAGAATGATTTGTCCGATAGTTGACACGGCACTAGAATTAATTTGGGATTTTCCCAACAAAGGAGATAGAAAAAATTATGAAATCATCTGCAAATAATGAAACGTTTAGCAAAGTAAAAAAAGAAATATATGTTTTCCTGTTTGATGGATATTCAGACTGGGAAATTTCCTTCTTAACACCTGAAATTAATAGAAGTGAAAAGTTTGGATTAGTATATTTCTCTAAGAATGGTAATGTCATCACCTCAATGGGTGGATTGCAAGTAAAACCAACAACTTCACTCAATAACATAAAAGCCGAAGAAGTAGACTTTTTGATTCTGCCCGGTGGAACAACATGGGATAAAGGAGAAAATAAAGAGATCGAACATTTAACTCTTGAATTGTTTGAAACAGGCAAATCCATTGCAGCAATTTGTGCAGCAACTTCTTTTCTTGGACAATTAGGTATATTGAACAATTTGAAACATACCAGTAATGATTTAGGCTATTTAAAAGCAATCGCCACAAATTATTGCGGAGATCAAAATTATCTGAACTCATTAGCCGTGACCGATAAAAATATTATTACTGCTAAAGGAATTGCTCCAATTGAATTTGCCAGAGAGGTTTTTAGAAAAACCGAATTGAAATCAGATGATGAAATTGAAAAATGGTTTCAGTTGTTTAAAAACGGAATATGGAGTGAATAAACAAAGTAAGGGCACACTGCCGATTGCCTGATATTTGCTTAAAAGGAGAAAGTCTGACATGAATAGACCCAAAGTTATACTATATGTAAGTTCCTCAATTGATGGCAGAATATCATTTAATTCAAATGACACCATGTTCACGCCAATACATGCATCTTTGCAATCATTTCAGACTAAAACAGATTCTGATAACTGGAAATTCCTAAATGAAAAAATAAATTCTTTGCATAAAGTCGATTTATATCTTGAAGGATCAAATATGCTTGTGGCAGAAACAGATAAAATCAGATCTTTGCCTGAATATTCGGGGGATAAAGAATCTTTATATCAGGATTTTCTACCGGAACATATAGTTAACAGAAAAGGTCGTACAACATGGACTTCAGTAGTTGATGGCAAAGGAAGATTTAGAAACGCTTATAAAGCATACACGGATAACCCGGAAACATACATGATACATCTGACAAGTTATAGTGCTCCACCGGAATACTTAGCTTTTTTACAAAGGGAAGATATTCCGTACTTACTGGCAGGAGAAAACAGAGTTGATTTAGAGAAAATTTTGGGAAAATTACATGATCTCTTGAACGTTAGAACTATTTTGACCACTTCCGGTGGAAAGCTGTCCGGAGCACTGATACGGGGAAATTTACTGGATGAAATCAATATTTTGTTCAATCCTATGATTTATGGTGGAGAAAGTGCCCCGTTACTATTCAAATCTCCGGATATTAATCCTCCGTGTGTTTTGCCGAATAAAATGAGATTAATTAGTTCACAGATTTTCGCAAATGGCGCTATCTGGGTAAGATATGAAGTGATGAAAAATTAGAATGTCTGCATTTATGAGATTTCTGGAAAACAAATCCGACAATAGTGCTATTTCCTTTCCAAAAAAACCTTTTCACCGGGAACTATGCAGCCCTCTACCGGACAGATATTGATGCACAAATGGCAACCCACACAGTTTTCGTTGATGGTTGGTCTTCTCTTCTCAGCATCCCAGTCAATTGCTTGATGAGCACCATCATAACAGGAGATGTAGCAGCGTCCACACCCAATACATTTATTCAAATCTATTTCAGGTAGTATCTTAAAGCTTCTGTCAATTTGCTCAGCCGGTACTATTCCTGATAAAGCCTTTCCAATGAAATCATCAAGACTATTGTAACCCTTTTCTTCCATAAAGTAAGACAAACCGCTGATCAAATCCTCAACAATTCTGTATCCATACTGCATTACAGAAGTTGTAACCTGAACATTTCTACAACCCAGCAGTAAAAATTCAAGTGCATCTATCCAGGTTTCTATGCCGCCAATACCACTTATTTCTACCTCTTTTAACGCATGATACTGTTTCAGTTGAGTAATAAATCTTAATGCAATCGGCTTGATAGCTGCACCGGAGTATCCTGAGATTGAAGACTTACCGGCAATAACCGGTTTCCCAGCAAAACTATTCAGATCAATTCCTGTTACCGATTTAACTGTGTTTATTGCTGAAATACCCATTGCCCCGCCTTGAATAGCAGCTTCCGCAACAATTTCAATCTGCCCGGTATTGGGGGTCATCTTTGCTATGACAGGTAAATTACAGGCATTCGAAGTTATCTCACAGTATCTTCTTACCAATTCCGGTGACTGCCCCACATCGGAACCCATTGCCTTGGTTGTCATCTGAGGACAGGAAAAATTGCACTCTATCATATCTGCACCAGATTGTTCCGACATAATCGCCAGTTTCTTCCAGTCTTCTTCGTTTTCACCCATGATGGATGCTATGACAATTTTGTGGGGATAATCATGTTTCAATCGGTAAATATATTCGAAGTTCTGTTCAGGCTTTTTATCGGAAATCATTTCCATATTCTTGAAGCCAATCCAGGGAGTTCCCTCTTTACCGATAGCGTCAGACCTGGGAGAACACTCTTTCGGAATGAAATTCCCAATAGTTTTATACACAACGCCGCCCCAACCTGTCTCAAAGGCTTTCGCACACATATCATAGCTACTGGCCACCGGCGAGGAAGATAGGAAGAAAGGATTTTCACAACGAATACCCAGAAAATCTATTGATAGATCTTTTCTAAAAGACATTTAACACCTGCCTTTATCTGAGAGATATTTGATTATTGCTTTCCCCGAATCTTTTCCATCAGCAACAGCCTGTACCACTGATTTGCCACCATTGATCAGGTCGCCTCCGGCAAAGATTCCCCTGTTGGTCAGATCATTCCCCTGCATCAATTCTTCTACAAATTCTGTATCTTCATCGAAGTTTCTTTCTACTGTCTGTCCAATAGCATAGATAATCACATCGGCTCTCAATTTTAACAGGGAAACATTATCTCGTCCTGTAGCAATCAAATATTTCACCTTATTATCTTTTGAGACAATCTCATTTGGTGAAAAATTACTTATAAAGTTTATTCCCTTTAGTTGTATGCTTCTTTTCTGTTCATAACAGGCAGGAGACTCAAGCAATGAACGACGGTAGACTACAGTAACACTCTCTGCTTTAGATTCTTTTGCTGAAACAGCACAATCCATTGCAACATCCCCGCCTCCTAACACAACTACATGTTTATTCCTCAGAGAGGTTATATTTTGTGTTCTGACTTCATACAAAAAATTCAATGCATTAAAGACATTTTCTGAATCAATACCCGGTATCTCGAGTAACTTTGCTTTCCATAATCCAATACCAACGAAAATAGCTTCAAAACCTTCCTTGTGTAACTCCGAAATAGAAAAATCTACTCCCCACCATTTATTCATCGCAAACTTAACCCCCAACCTTTTCAAATGACTCAAGTCAAAATCAACCACTTCACGAGGTAATCTTGAAGAGCAAATTCCATAAGTCAGAATCCCGCCCGGCTCAGAATTTTTATCAAAAATAGTTACATTTATCCCTTCAACTGCCAGATAAGCAGCGCAAGCCAGTGATGCCGGACCTGCACCAACACAGGCAACCTTTATGTCTGTGTTTCTCTTCTTTTGCAACACTTTCATCTCAAAACACTTTTCCTGCTCCACGATAAACCTCTGTAAACCTCCGATATCAATCGGCTTATCTATCCCGGTGCGACTACAGGCTTCCTCACATAACCGGTCATATTCACAAACAAGAGCACAGCTTCCACCTAGAATATTGGCTTCCCGAACCGTCTCTATTGCCCCTTTAATATTTTTCAGTCTCAGAGATCTGATAAATTTTTCAGGATTAGTGCCGGCAGGACAGGCTTTTGAACACGGAGCATCATAGCAAAGCAGGCACCTGGACGCTTCCTCAAGTGCAATTTTACCTGTAAAATTTTTCTTTCCGTCAGATCTCATACAGAACTCCTTAATCGTTCAGAATTGATTATCTTCTGTTTTTAAGGCTGTTAGATGTCAATTGATATCTTGGTAGTTTGGAAATTTATAAAAATGAGATTTTTTTTCTCTAATTTTTCAACCTAATTCTTGACTTTATTCATTCGCAATAAAACCTAACTTTGTTTTTTTAATAAAAGACTAATGAAAAAATCTCAATGGAGGAATTATGCAATCAAAACTATTTCTTTTATTTCTGTTTTTTCTTACGACAACTTTTCTTTATTCCCAGTTTACGGACATTGGAGCAACAATTCCAGGAGTTGATAACGGTAGTGTTGCCTGGGGAGACTTTGACAACGACGGTTATCTTGATTTCATTATCTGCGGTGAAACAACCGGTGGCTATATTACCCGGATTTACCGAAACAATTACGGTGTTTTTACCGATATCAATACCGGATTGCCTGGAATTGGTCGCAGCTCTGTTGTCTGGGCAGATTTCGACAATGACGGGCAATTGGATTTCGCCATCAGCGGATTCACTGTAGAATATAACTATGTAACAAGAATTTACAGGAATAATAACGGGGTTTTTACCGACATCAATGCCGGACTACCGGGAGTGGACAACGGTAGTCTTGCCTGGGGAGATTATAATAACGACGGTTCACCTGATCTGGCAGTTTCCGGTTATATCTCTTCAAATAACTTCATCACCAGAATATATGCCAATAACAATGGAGTTTTTACCGACATTAACGCAGGACTTCCAGGAGTGCAGTATAGTTCGCTTGCCTGGGGAGACTATGATAATGACAGTAATCAGGATTTGGTAATTTCAGGATATACTACAGCAGGAGCTTTCATTACTAAAATCTTCCGTAACAACGGTGGATTATTTGTCGATTCTGGGATTGCTCTTCCGGGAGTTCAGGTAAGTTCTGTGGAGTGGGGAGACTATGACGGTGACGGCTGGCTGGATCTGGTAATTTCCGGATACTCAACCGGGGGATTGATTACCCGTATCTATCGTAACGACAACGGAGACTTCACTGACATAACAGCAGGATTGCCGGGATTAGCAGGAAGTACAGCCATTTGGGGCGATTACGATAATGACGGTGATCTTGATCTTCTCATCTCAGGATATACTCTCACAGGCAGTCTCACTGCAATTTACCGAAACGATAGCGGTATTTTCAGCGATATTGGGTTTTCTTTGCCTCCGCTCTCCTATACGACTGCTAACTGGGGAGATATTGATAATGATAGCGATATCGATTTCATACTTGGCGGTACTCTCCCCAACAGTTCAGCTATAACTAAAATCTACCGCAATGATCTTCTAACCGGGAACTACCCACCGATTATTACCTTACCGGAACCTATTACAGGTTGGGAAGATTCCCCCTTCACAGTGGATTTCAGCCAATACATTTTCGATGCCGATAATGATCCTGATGAACTCACCCTAAATTGTCATGACGGCAATAATATGAACATCACCATAAACGGATTGCTGGTATCATTTAGTCCCACTTCTGATTGGTCAGGGAGTGAAGTTATCACATTTACTGTAGATGATGGAATACCCAGGGAAAGATTCAATTCCAGATTGACTGACAGCGCCGAAGCTACTGTGATTATTCAGCCGGTAAATGACCAGCCATATTTGGTTCAATCGATTCCATCAATAAATTTTGCTGAGAATACTGTTTTCACCGGTTTGAACCTCAATGACCATTTTGGGGATGTGGATATTCCCTACGGTGATCAGCTTAATTTTTATGTCTCTACTCATGACGGTTTGACATTTTCAATCTCAAACGGAATCGTCACTATTACTCCTGACGAAAACTGGTTTGGGGTTGTCACAGCCACTTTTACGGCGACAGATTCAGCTCAGGAAAATATCTCCGCAACTGCTCAGATAACTGTGAACAACATCAATAATGCTCCGATAATCAATCTTCCGGAAAACTTCAATAGCGAAGAAGACACTCCCCTTTCCATAGATTTCTCCCAATATATTTCTGATATTGATAATGCTTTGGAAGAACTAACTCTTTCTGCATCGGGTTTCAGCAACATTGATGTCACAATAGAAGAACATTTGGTGACATTTACTCCCACAGCTGACTGGTCAGGAGCAGAGGACATTACTTTCACTGTTGATGACGGAGTCATCATAAGAGTAGATGACGGAGTTAACCGAAGCAGATTCCGAGCCACAGACAGCGGAACAATTGCCATAACAATTACACCGGTAAATGATCCACCTTATACCACTGATCCGATTCCGGAAATAACCTTTGATGAGAATACTGTTT
>JAQVBK010000440.1 GCA_028690365.1 Candidatus Cloacimonadota bacterium | reverse complement strand
GTAAACCCATTAAATCGAACCTCTGGTACATTGCTTCCACCATTCGGAAACATCTTTTCCACCATGGATTTTTTTACAATTATGAGTTTTTCATACTTAGATACTTCAAAAGCTATCGTATCATCCAATGTAGATAAAAAGTCTCCAATTTTTGCTTGCTCTTCAAATTCTTCTGAAAGGATAACATCGGTTTCTTTTATTCCCGTTCTTGAAATTGAGGTAACTTTAACACCCTGCATTAGAGGTAATAACCTATCATGATATGCATTTGAATTCAGATAATATCCCATATACTTCGGTGCATATTTCTGTTTTGGTCGGCAAGGGATAGTATGCAACCCTGCAATTATAGGAGTATCTCCAACACCAATTACTTCCGTACATTTTCCTACTGATTCGTCTTCTGCAGTATCCGCAATAACAATATCTCCATCTTTCAAGTATGATCTGAGGAACTTCAGTACAATGGTGGCATCATTGATATATGGCAGTTTTTCACTACTGACATCAAGATACTCTCCGAATTTAACCAACACATCCCCGTAGTGAATATTTTTTGCCACACCTTCATAATAATTTAACGCATCTCTTGATAATGTGTTATTAGAAAGCATATCAAATGTCTCATCAAACTTTTTCTCAATCCACTTAGTTTCATATCCAGAGAATCTGATTTCAGGTTTTTCTCTTTTTTCAACCATCATCACTGTACCCCCAAAATCTTCTTTAGTTCTGCCAATCCTGCAATGTCAGAGTCATTGCCAACAAGCTCATCAATCATATTTGATAATCTTTCACTTGTGTTCTCGATTTGATTTTCAATATCAGAAAACGTAGTGCTATATTTGTCATGTAGATGAATTACTTTGTTAATCAACTCTCCAATAATTTCATCTGGAATAGCAAAAAGTGAATCTACTAATGGATTTATCCATTTTAATTCCAACAAACGCAATGATTCGTCTTCATTTAGATTTTCAATGATTTCTTTGGTCTTGATATGCAGGGCTTCTGATTTCAGTTTTAGATCTTTTTTAGCCTGGCTTTCTTCTTCTATAAGAGATAACACGGTCATCACTTTATATTCAAAGGAATCTTCCGGGAATTTAAACGCTCTTTGCAATTCGTTTATTCTACTATTAACGGAGCCTTTCTTATATGTCCCATCAGCACCCTGTTCCATTAAGTTCCACAAAACTACATCACAATTATTTATATAATCCAATTTCTCTTTTTTCTTGGAGAGTTTCAAATATTTTCTTAATGCGTTGATTTCATTGCTTTCTACATCAATAAGAGCTTCTGCAACAAAACTCTTAACTTCTTTTGCTACAAAAGCGTCGTTAGTGTCATTCAACACACTGCTTTCTCTTTCCTCTGCATCAAGTGAATCGATAATCTCAACATACAAAGAAGTGATTTCCGTTAATCTTCTTTCTATTGCCTGAAGTTCTTCTAAATCTTCTGTAAGAAGCTCTCTCTGAACTAAATCAAAAGGCAGTATATGACCTTTCCACCCATCTTGTATCTCTGGAACCTCATCATCGTTAGCTTCTTTCTTTTTTATAACCATGTTAGGATCCACTTGATTAATAACTTCAAAGCCTTCAGACTGAATCATTTCCAAATCTGTAGAAATCACATCCCAATTATCTGAAAGTATCTGATATGCTTTGTACTTATCAGCAAGTTTTACTTTTTCTATTCTTGTGAAAATATCCTTGCTTATCTTTTCTTTTTCATGCTCAGCAGGTACATCAAGAATTTCTTCAATCAAATCATTTTTAAGTTCTTCATAAAAACCATTAAATTCGTGTGAGAATGCTAACTTATAGTTTTCCACCGATACATGAGATGTGATAGCTGTTCTGATATCATCACATTTTGCAGCCAAATATTCATCGGAGGTTTTTTCAAAAATTGCGTCTTTAAGTCCTGGAAACGCCTCCCAATACCCAAGTAGTTGGTCTACTTCCTTAGCAGGGATGCCACCAAACATAGTCGCATGAATATCCCAACTTTCTGCAGGTTCCAAAGAATTAACATAGCGAGGAATATTAAGATTATAATCATTCTCTCTGATAGTTTTCTTTGTAACAAGGGCAGAATACTTATCTATAGATTCTCTGCTCTTAATAGTGTCAGCAATTTTTTTAATGTCACAGGCTCTAAGTTTGTTATTCTTTCCAGCTCTCTCAAACCCTTTTGATGCATCTATAATTAACACATCTGAATTAGGACGATTTCTTTTAAGAACCATGACGATAGTAGGTATACTAGTACCAAAAAAGATATTTGATGGTAAACCTATAATGGTATCAATATTGTTCTTTTCTATAAGATTCTCTCTGATTTTACCTTCGTCTCCGCCTCTAAAAAGTACACCATGGGGGAGAACAATCGTCATAATTCCATCATCTTCAAGGTGATACAGATCATGCAATAAAAATGCATAATCTGCTTTGCCCTTTGGCGCCACACCATAATTTTTATATCTTGGGTCGAACTCTTTATCAGACGGGTCCCACTTTTGTGAGTAAGGCGGGTTAGAAACAACGGCAT
>JAQVBK010000439.1 GCA_028690365.1 Candidatus Cloacimonadota bacterium | reverse complement strand
TCACTTAGATTTGATGGAGGTGTACCTCATGTATATCATAATAACAGCACATCGAAGGTCAGCTTTATGAATCTGATTTATTATAAAACAGAAAAATGAGAACATGTGACAGGAGAAACAGTATGAGGATTCTGATAGTTGAAGATGAATATAAATTGGCAGACACTCTTTCAGACAGATTAAGAGATGAGGGGTATATAGTGGATGCGTTTTATGACGGGAATGAAGGATATCTGCAAGCTGTGACAGGGATTTATGATGTGATCATTATGGATGTCATGCTGCCTAAAATGAATGGATTTTTGGCTGTACAAAAAATAAGAGAACAAAATATCAATACACCCGTTCTGATGCTGACAGCCAAGTCGGAGATCGATGATAAGGTCATGGGCTTTGAAAGTGGAGCAGATGATTACCTGACGAAACCATTTGAAGTAAAAGAACTGCTATTAAGAGTAAGGGCTTTATCAAGGAGACGTGGAGAAATCGATCTGAATTTACTTGAATTTGAAGATCTACAGGTCAATATCAATCATTGTGAGTTGACTTGTCTAAAAACAGGACAGTGTATTAAAACAGGAGCAAAAGAATTTTTGATTCTTGAATTCTTAATGAGAAATCAAAAACAGATCGTAACAAAAGAACAGATCGCACAAAAAATATGGGGTTACGATAACGAAGCGGAATATAATAAAGTTGAGGTGTATCTGACTTTTTTAAGAAGGAAATTAAGATTTATTGGGTCAAATATTAAAATTAAAGCGATCAGAGGGATAGGTTATTGTCTGGAAAATGATGCATGACAAAACAGGAATTGATTTTTTAATAGAATGATAGCAGGTGAGAATGTGGTAATAAAATTAAAACGTAAGATCATGTATGTATTGATGCCAATTTTAATCCTACTGTTAATAGGAATTCTGACATCTATTAATATAATCAACTATACAAGTGATAAACATCGTGCGGATGAGATTTTTGAAAAGATATCTAAGACCGAAGGTCTATTAGCTGAAAATGGACGTGGTGAACATAATTTAAAATCAGTATCGTTTTATATTGTTGATTATAACGAGTCCGGACAGGCAGAAGAAATACTGAGACAAGGTGAAATCAGTATACAGGATGCTGAGTTAGCAAAAATTGCTGACAAGATTTTTCAATCCGGGATCACACGGGGCTCAACAGACTATTATGAATTCTATAGAATGGAGTTGGAAAATGGGAGCAGACTACTGCTTCTTGATAACATCATTGTGAAACAGCAATTACATAAACTTACGTTGTATTCTGTTCTTCTGGGGTTGTTTGGATGTGTTATCATTCTTTTTCTTTCACATATTATTTCTGGCTGGATCGTAAGACCTGTAAAGGAAGCATTTGAAAAACAAAAACAGTTCATATCGGATGCAAGCCACGAACTGAAGACTCCGCTTACGATCATGAATGCCAATCTTGATGCTCTGGAGCATGAATATGGTGAAAACAAGTATTTTGTTTATGTGAAAGAAGAAATTACAAAGATGACATGCCTGATTGGAGAACTGCTTTCTCTGACACGTGTAGAAACAATCTCAGAACATGATCTGATAAAAAAATTTGATCTTAGCCGTACGATTGAAAGTGCCTGTCTGGCATTTGAAAGTGTAGCATTTGATAAAGATGTCAGCCTTATTATAGATATTGAAGACGATATTTACTTTATGGGCAATGAAAGCCAGATTGGTCAGCTTATAACGATTCTGCTTGATAATGCAGTAACACATACAAAAAGTGAAGGCAGTATTTGGATCAGACTGAAACAGGAAAGACATAAACTGACCATGGATGTAATAAATGAAGGGGATGAAATCCCGCTTTCTGAGAGAGATTTAATATTTGAAAGATTTTACAGGAGTGATAAAGCAAGAGAAAGAACAGAGAACAGATACGGGCTGGGCCTGGCAATTGCGAAATCAATCGTAGAGTCACATAAAGGTAAAATATGGGTAGAATGTTCAAAGGGAACTACAATTTTTAAAGTTATCTTTTAGAGTTCTAACTAAATTTTTAAAAGCAAAACCAATAGAGGTTTTGCTTTTTTTTATGTAGTTTTTGTGAACTGATTCATTTTTCAATGTTTCTTCAATCTACAAATTCTATAGTATGCAAAGAAACAGATGTTCAAGACTAAAAGAAAGAAGGAAAGCAATGATTAAGGCGTTTCATGCATATGGCACTTATAATCAAATTGATATCCGGGATGGAATATCAGAATCAAAAATGAATGAAATCATTGAAAAAGCATTCAGGCTGGATCGTATGTTATCAGCATTTTTACCTGAAAGTGAAGTTTCACTCATTAATAAAAATGCGGGAATAAAGGAGACACATATAAGTCCGGAAACGTGTAGTTTATTACAAAAAGCTATAAAATATTCTGAATTAACGGGTGGTGCTTTTGACATCACGATACGCCCGGCAGTAAAATTATGGAATTTCGGATATCAAACAAAAAAGATACCCAGCAGGGATGAATTGGTAATAATAAAAGAGTTGGTGAATTATAAAAAGCTACATATTAATATG
>JAQVBK010000088.1 GCA_028690365.1 Candidatus Cloacimonadota bacterium | reverse complement strand
TTAAATTTATATTGCCATTTTCACTGTCATTTTTTTTTTATCTTTGTTTGGAATTCAAAATAAGGAGCACAATGATGGAATTCACTAAGGTTCTAAAAATTTCAGCAATAATTTTGTTATCCTTTTTTATAACTTTTATATCTGCAGTTGAAAAAGAGGACAAAATTGCGACTACATCTGTTTCGGGAGACACTATTCTGGTAGTTTTCAACATACCGGAAGGCATGTACCAGGATTTTGATCAGGATCTCTTCTTTATAGAAACTGAAGAAACAAAAGGAATAACTTTGATGGAAACAATTTATCCTGAACCATACACAGATGAAGAAGGTTATCAAAAATTCAAAGGGACAATTACTCTGAAAAAACCGTTCAAAGTTGCAGAAAAATATCTGAATGTTAACATCCCACTGAACATCTGCATTGGTTATCAGTTTTGCTACGGAGACATGTGCGATCCACCTGTAGAGATTGAAGAAACACTAATAATCAAACTGGGAGAGAAAAAATGAAAAAGCTTTCATCCAGACTCAAACCAATAATCTTCTTCGCTATCATCGCATTGAGTATTGCATCTATAGTTTATGGTTATTTCGATTTTGAGTTTGAGGAAATTCAAAACAATGCCCTACTGCTCTGTTTATCATGTATAGGGATAGGATAGGATATCATGAAGAAAGTGAACTTCTTCCTTAGAAACAAGATACGCCTGTTTATTCTTTTCCTTGGACTGTTCATTATTAACGGTCACTTCTATATCAGAGCATATCCTCAGATAGAACGTCTGTTTAAAAATATCCCCATTCCCGTACTTAATTGTTACTCAGTTCCTACAACAATCTGGTCTTGTCCGGTTGGTACTTTTCAACATTTTCTAGTCATTGGATTCTTTAGTTTTGTAACTACCGGAATGGTTTTACTCGTAGGCATTTTAATCGGCAGATGGACATGCGGCTGGCTTTGTCCTTTTGGATTTGTTCAGGAACTTCTCCATCATATAAAAACCCGCAAGTTTAAATTACCTTATTGGACAGGACATATAAAAACCGCAGTTTTCTTCCTCTTAGTACTTATTCTTCCCATTTTTCTCAAATCTACCGTATTTTGCATGACTTGTCCTGCCGGTGGACTGGGAGCAGGAATACCGCACGTTTTGATGAATACTGACTTACAGAGATTAGTGGGGGTTCTTTTTATTTCCAAAATGATTTTCTTAACAATTGTACTGTTAGCTTCAGTATTTTACAGAAGACCTTTCTGCAGCGTAATTTGTCCGTTAGGTTGGGCTTTTGGTATGTTTAACAAAGTCAGTCTGTTAAAATTGAGATTCAATGCGGAAAAGTGTTATAATTGCAATCTCTGTCGGGTTGAGTGTCCGATGGGAATTGATCCCACAACCCAATATAACTCAGTTGACTGCATCAGATGTATGAATTGTGTAAAACAACGCTGTAACGCCATAGAATACTATTTCTCAATTGGCGATCGTAAGACACTCAATAATGAAAAGAAGGAGAATTAACATGAATAAAAGACAAATTATAATTGTCCTGCTGTTACTTATTGCAATGGGATTAACAGCCAAAATTAGTGAAGGAGAAATTGCTCCTAATTTCAAGAGTAAAACATTTGAAGGAAGTGAAATTGAACTGCATACTTTTTTGAAGGAAAATGATGGACTGGTGTTACTGGATTTCTGGGCTACCTGGTGCGCTCCCTGTGTTGAAGCTCTTCCCCATCTCAATGAATTGGGAAAGAAGCACAACATAAAAGTTATAGCAATTTGTGAAGACGGAAGAAGAACACTGAACAAAGCGAAAAAATATATCGAAGAAAAAAAGTTTGATTTTGTTAACATAATCGATGAGAAAAACCAAATTCAAACTCTTTTTGAAGTTAAAGCTATTCCAGCTACTTTTATTATCGATGCTGAAGGAAAGATCCTCTATACTCACACCGGTTACAAAAAAGGTGATGAAGTCGAATTAGATAAACACCTCACAGAATTGCTAAAAAAAGACTGATATCAAAAAGACCTTGCGGATGGTTAGATAACCTCCGCAATGGTCTTTATCTATGTTTAATCTGCCGTTTTGAAACTAAAAGTATAGTCTGCTCCTAAATCTCCACCCCAGAAATCTTCAAATTCCTCTGCTATAGTAACTGTGTAGGTTGTGCCATTCATCAGGTTGTCTGAGTGTCTGAGATAAACCTCTACTTGCTCAGGATAATTCCCCGTATTGGTAGTTTGTACATCAGAATAATAGTTTAGTTCCGGAAAAATCGATATATAAGAAGCTATTGATTCAGGATTAACCAAACCATTGAACCGGATTATGATAGCTGAGTAAATACTTACATTTTCCTGATTGTTTAAAGGGACTGTAGATGATATCGCAAATGCCGGCGTATTCAAACTATACTCGTAAAGCCTGTCCAAATGTGATCCGTCACCGGCACAAATTGTTTCATCAAATGTCATTGTATATGTTGTAGCAGGTTGGAGATTTGAGATGATTCTTACCAGATGGTGCTCATAATTCGACACTATTATTGATGTAATGCCAGCGTAATTATCTAAATACTGGTAATAGAGAATTTCTAAACTTGCCGGAGGATTAACCGTAACACTGTTTAGATTTAACGTAGAAATATCTACTGAACCGTTAAATGCCACACTGCATGATTTCCTTCCCGGGACAAAATCTCCGCTGACTATTTTGAAAGGGTCTGTTTGAAATGAGTAAATTAATGGAAAATCCATCTCTCTGCCAAAAGATAAAGCGAGACTGTCTATTCTGAATGTATACTCACAATCGTAGATAAGCTCCTCAAAACTAACTGTAAATTGATTATTCTTAGGAATTATTCCTGTCACTGTAAAACAAGCATCCGATGACATTACAGATTGCGACAATATTGTTTCATCGATGTTTTCTTCAGTCCTGATATCTAGTATGACATCAGGTGAACCGCTTTGTCTATTTAGTTCAACACTTTTTATTGGATAAGGTAATTCACTGAGGTAAATGTCTCCGAGATAATGGTTCTCTCCTGACTTCAGATTTACAGTCAGATATTTTGAACCAAAACTATCTGCTTTGATTTTTAGATGGTAAGTTCCGGGTTGTAGATTATTCATTGCAAAAAATCCTTCCGAATCACAACTAAAAATCTGCCCGGAAAATTCAACCGTTGCATCAAAAGGAAAGACTTTACCGGTAATCCGACTCTCTTTTTCCTGTAAATTCACTGTAATTTTCTCTTCACAGGCAGTGAAAAAAATCAATCCGAGAAGCATTATAAAAAAAAGATTTTTCACAATACCTCCTACTTGGTAGTAAATCTCAGGACATAATCTTCACCCAGAGTTCCTCCCCAGGAATCTTGCAGATCCCCTGAAAGAGTTATTGTATATTCAGTGTTTGCTAAAATATCTTCAATATAAACACTGATAATAGATACCAAACCATAGATATATTAATTATTTTGCGAAGTTGTTATGCTGAACTCAGAAGCTGGCTCAATAGTTATATTATCCATAATTGTTGATTCTTTAATTGTGGAGCTAAAATCAAAATAAATTCTATTACCTTCCACAAAATACTGCTCATGATATGGATTCGTAGAAACTACCTGCAAGGGATTAGTCTCAAAACTCATTTCATAATCTTCCGATAACGTTGTATTAAAAACTGACATAATTTCCTTTTTGAACGTAACCACATATTCTGTGGATGGTTGAAATGCACCACTGGGGTTTAAGGTTATTGTATTTCCAAAATTTATTTCATAATTAGCTGCAGGCACAACAGTTATCAAAGAATTACTCAGGGATTCCTGCATAAGAGGTTGTGTAAAACTGCAACTTATTCTGTATCCATTACTTATGGAACAATTATTTACCTCTAAATCAGCAAACTGAATTTCATAATCATAAGCAAAATCAATCACTCTTTGAGTAAAGGTTTCAATAGCCTCAGAAAAATGGATAGTTACACTATCTTCTAAAAAATTCTGCAATTCAGCAGAAATAGTGTTTCCTGAATAACCGAAAGCAATTTCAGCTTCAGGTGAAACAGTTATCAGGCTATCGAGATTATCTGTTACAATCTGTTCATACAATTGAACTGTGAGTCTTATGTAATTGTTCATCTGTGTATGGGAAACATTCCTAATCGGATACGGAATATCTGTAAGATATATTTTGCCAATATCCTGATTGTAATTGGCAGTTACCTCTGTGGAGATTAACTGAGTTCCATATCCATCCGCTTTGATTTCCAGATTGTATTTTCCCGGCTGCAGTTCTTCAAACAGAAAGAATCCATCCTCATCACAGTTCAAAGTTGTGTTCATCTGATACTGTTTTAACATTACCGTTGCATTTGCTGGAAAAACCTGTCCGCTGATCTGTCCGGGCTCATCATTGATATATACTGTTACCTCTTTCTCACAGGCGATAAACAAAACCGCCAGAAACACCAAAATTAAGACTTTCTTCATACTTTACCTCCTATTTATTGTATATTAATTTCACAATCTTTTCCAACTCTGCTGCATCTACCTCATCAAACGAATTCTTTGTTTTGCTGTCTATATCGAGAACTGCCACTATCTCCCCTGATTCATCATAAACAGGAATCACCAGTTCTGACTGTGATCGGCTGTCACAGGCGATACGCCCGGGAAAATCATGAACATCGGGGACAACCATACTCTGTTTTTTATCAATTGCCGCCCAGCATACACCGGTTTGTTTCGCCAGCACCAGACAAGCCACGGAACCCTGGTAAGGACCAACAGTCAGCTCTCCGTCAATGAGACGGTAAAAACCAGTCCAGAAGAAGTTTGTAAATTTGTGTTGTAAAATAGCAGCCATTGTACTCATTCTGGCTACCGGATCGTGGGTTTTGCGAAATAATTCACTCAGTTGAACAGCTATTCTCTGATATCTGGAAATTTTCTGATCTGCATTCATGTAGATACTCCTCCACTATTAATTAATCTTCCTTAATAAATTTGACTATTAGTAACATATACATCAACGTCAATATAGCTTGAGTCCTTTTTCTGAGCAATACTATTTTGTCAAAATAAAAGACTCGAAAAGATAAACATAGTTGAGAATGAATCTATCTTTTAAAAATATCGCTTTTAAAATCAATAAGAAATCATCAATGAAAAAATAATGTTTCGAAGCACTAAACCTTATTGACTGAAATTAGGTAAATAGCGTCAATACAGTGACAGAATTATATTTATAGTCCTTATGAAATCACTGAGAATTGCCAATTCTCCCCTAACAATTTCCTCTCTTATTTCTTATTTCAATACCACTATTTTTTTCACAGCCACATTAATACCATTTACTTTGATTCTGCTCAAATATACTCCACTGCCTATCGCACTACCGTTACTATCTCTGCCACTCCATGTAAAACTATGAGTTCCCGAGTCTAGATAACTATCTGCAATCCTATTGACCAGTTGTCCTTTCGTGTTAAAAATATCGACTTCTACATTCGAGGATTTTGTAATGTTGAAACTGATAACGGCTCTGCTAACATTACCTCTCGATATAGTTCCTGAAGGGTTGAATGGATTCGGATAGAGTTTAATCTCTGAAATCATCGCCGGTGTTTCATTAACACCTGATGGATCAAGCTCTACATTGAGACTGAAATCATCAATGTAGATACCACTTTGTTGGATGTAGGAATCGGAATACAATCTAAATCTGATCAGCACATATTCGCTACCAATGTAATCGTTGAGCGTATAAGAAAATAGTGTCCAATCAGAACTTCCGTTATAAGAAGCTATACTATCCCAATTGTTACCGTCAGTACTGACTTCAAGATAAACATAGTCATATCCTGACTCAAGGTTGTGCTCAGCCATAAAAGACATCTCAGCCTCAAGGGCATCGGATAAATCAATCCAACGGAAAACAGCAGAGCTGTTTTGATTTGCCTGATAGTTCCCATTGGGGCTATCTGCAAGCGAATATGAGGGTGAATAGAATTGTTGAGTCGACAACCCCCACTGACCTGACACTGTCCAATCGGAAAGACTTGACTCAAAATTGTTTACATAAGGATAAACCGGATGAGTAAGAGGCGTAACAGTAATTTGATCAGAAGAAACAGATTCATCATCATTTACATCTACTGCAGTAATGTAATAGGTGTATGAAATACCGTTAGTCAAATCTGTATCAACGAATCTGAGACTATCCACAACTGCAAGAACTCCCTCAACATCTTCGCGAAATATTTTATAGAACTCTGCCTGAGGATGAATACTCCATGATAAAGTCGCTTTTCCATTTCCCGGAATAACTGAGAAATCTGCCGGAGCGAAGAACATACTACTCATTGTAGCAACTGATGCCATCGTCGCCTTTGTGAAAACTGACGCCATGTCTATACTGTTCATGGATGGACCAATCAGATCATTGGAAGTATGAATGTATGGGCTGTAGTGTTCAGTATCTTCAAAAGGGAATATCCCCATGTATCCGGCATTATTAAAAGGGGTATGATCACTGTCTCCACCGGTAAGAACTCCCTGACCGATGATAAAGTCCGGCTGATAAACAGCATTAACATTGGTATAGAAGTTCACAAGTTCTGCAGCAGAAGCCGGAGCAATCATGTGTGTAAGAATCTGATTGCCGGGATGCAAATAACCAATCATATCCAGGTTAAAATATCCCAGAATATTGTATCCCTGCTGAACAGCCTGTTGTACAAAATATTGACTGCCGTAAAGTCCGTACTCCTCGCCGGAAAATGCACAGTAGATTATAGTTCTGTCAAATTCATACTGACTCAGAACTCTGGCAATTTCCAGAACTGCACTTGTCCCTGATGCATTATCATCTGCTCCGGGTGCATCTCCATCATTAGAAATGGAATCATAATGACCACCCACAATTACATATTCGTCCGGATAGAGAATTCCGGGTTGATAGGCAATCACATTATCAGTTGAAGCTCCGCCCGGCATGGAAAAATCCTGCAATACGACATTTAAATCATACGCAAGGAATTGTTCCTGTAACCAATTCTGTGCTTCAACTGATTCTGGCTGATAACAATTTCTGGTTCCATAATTTTCTAAATTCTGAATATGACTTAATAGAATCGTTTCGTCAACCTGATTAAGCATTTCTACGATTGCTTCGTCTTCAAAGATTTCAATGAAGCCGTAACCTCTCGGGGAATTGGATAAAAATGCTTCATTCCTGCCTATTCTGACAACACCGCCATGTACTGCCGGAATGAGGCTTTTTACATTGTCTTCTTTGACTCTTATTATCAGATAATCCTTATCTTCATGCAGTATGATTGCAAACTCGGATAGCGTCTCAATTTTTCTGTTTCTTTCTTCTTTTCCTAAATAATAGATGAAGTACTCGTCTGCTGTTTCCCAGGGATTTTCTTCCAGAGAAATATACTCTTTAGAGATTGACCCTGAAAGAGTTCCAATCACAATGCTGTCATTGTAAAAATGAGCTTTCAGACTTTTTTCGAGAAGCAGTTGTTTGATTTCAGCTGGAGTATTTTCTTCAATAAGAATTAGTTCTTTGGCTACCAGATTAAAACACCAGACTATTACCAACATGATTAATAATATCTTTTTCATAACACCTCGCTTGTTTCTATTAATTATTCTCAATTGATTCGTAAGTTTCTTCTATATCTTCCCTCGTGAAAAGCCTGAACAGATAGTCCAATTTTTTCTTAAGCTCTTTATTATATCTTTTATTTATCGGACTGTCAGGTTTATACTCCCAGGCATCTGAATACTTTGCCAGAGCATCCCTGAATTCCCAGCGGTAGTCAAATCGTTTCCCGGAAACTAAATACAGAGAATTCATCTGCGATGCGGATATATAATAACGATCTACTTTTGCGAACAGATTTCTATCTATGAAAACTGGTTCATATTTGACAATTCTGATCAAATTGTTTATTTCACTAAAAGTCAAGTTTGAATTTCTCTTCAGATAAGACCTTAGTGCTAAGGCGCTATCAAAAAAGCCTTTATTTAGAGACATTAATTCTTGTTCGGAAATTCCTTCAGATTTCAGTCTGGAGAAAGTCTTATCTTCTAAACGATATTGAACTGGTTCATACACTTTCTGATCGAACACATTTTTAACAATAAAAAGTGCCATAAAGCTTACTAAACCAGCAATAATCGGAGTTGTAATCCATCCTATTGATATTCTGCCCAATACTTTGTACTGAACGTTCCTTACACCCTTTGCCAATGCAATCCCTAAAATAGCTCCAATTACTGCCTGTGAACTGGAAACGGGCACCAACGGTATAGACGGTAACTGATGTCTTACCAGCCATGTCTGCAGTCCTTCAGATGACATTATCAGTAACACTAGAGATTGTGCAAGCACCACAATGAACGCCGTGATAGGAGACAGCTTAAATAGAGCGCTTCCTACCGTTTTCATAACTCTCTTTGAATAAGTAAATATACCCAGAGCAATCGCCAGCGCTCCAATTAGAAACAATTGCTGTGTTCCACTTATCTCAAAGGTGTCCAAAATCATTATACTTTTGAATGGTGAAGCATCGACAAAAACTCCCATTACATTAGAAATATTATTTGCTCCTAAACTGAACGAACCAAATGCACCTACCAGGATTAGAGCAATTCTGGTGTGAGAATCAAGCGTAAGGATATGAACAGATGAACGTTCGATAAAGATTTTAAAGATTTTATATATAGCCAAAGAAAAGAAAGCTGACAACAATGGACATAACACCCAGGTTGAAGCGATTTTTAACAAAGAATTGTAATCTGTTTGTGCACCCGCGAAGTAATTCCATCCTACTATTGCTCCGACAATAGCTTGTGAAGTAGAAACTGGTAAATTTAATTTTATCATTGCAGTCACTGTAAAACCTGCTGCCAGCGCCACAGTGAATGAGCCCCCCAGAGCATTTATGCTGCCGAGTTCCCCCAAAGTATGAGAAGCTCCCGCTCCCATAGTAACTGCTCCAAGAATTACAAATAATGAAGCTACTATCGCAGCAATTCTGAATTTAACCATCTTTGTGCCAACTGCAGTTCCAAAAACATTGGCTGCATCATTGGCTCCCAGAGACCAACCCAGAAAAATTCCACTGGATAAATAAATTAGAAGCAACATTTAGATTTCTCTTTTAATTGCATAAATCGCCAGTCTATCGGCAACATTCTCAGCATAATCAGATATTTTTTCAATGTATGAAGTAAAATAACGGAGTTGATTTTTCCGACTCAGATCAATACTGTCTCTGAAAATGTCCCTTTTCAGGGAATCTGCCAGGCGATCAGCTTCTCTCTCATAAAATTTTACTTTGGGAATATGGTTTTTTACCTCTTTAAAATCCTTAAAGAAATATCTTACCCCTCTTATCAGCGAATCAACCGCATCTCCGCACACATCTCCGAGTTCAATGAAACTTGTATTGAATTTCTCTGGTATCTCGGGATTTTCTACTGAAAACTGTATCAGTGTTTTTTTGATCTGATCAATTATATCATCGGTATTTTCGAGGATTCCCAGAACATCTCCCCTATTTTCCGGTATAAGAGTATTTCTATACAAATCTTTTTCAACATTTCTGCGAATCTGATCTGCTTTGGCTTCCAATACCGATACATCCTGCAGACGTAGTAGAAAATCTTCATGTCTCTTCAGCATATAATCTCGTATACCCTTTTTAAAGATTATTGCAGATTCACTGATTGCGTCCAGAAATTGATCTATTTCCAGCTCCAGTTGTTTTGATTGTCTATCAAGTAAAGCCATAGCTACTCCTTCTCAGCTAATCTCTTCTGAGATTGAATTTGAGATAAACTCATCACTGCAGCATTAATATCTTGTCAACTTGTTTGTTTCAGGACAATGAAACGCTCTGAATCTTTTCAGTTTATTTACTTATCTCATCAGACTATTTTGCCTTCTTTCCAGTGTTTGCGGCACAAAGCAATATACGATTCATTTCCGCCTATCATTATTTGTTCGCCCTCTTTTACTACTTTTCCATTACAAATTCGGGCATTCATAATTGCCTTATGCGAACAAAAACAGACCGTCTTTATTTCTTCAATTGAATCAGCCCATGCCAACAACCACATGCTTCCTTCAAAGAGATTGCCCTGAAAATCGGTTCTCAGACCATAAGCAATTACCGGAATCTCAAGATAGTCCACAACATCAGAAAGTTGTTTAACCTGTTCTCTGCTAAGGAACTGAGCTTCGTCAACAATGACACAGTGAATAGTTTTGGCAGTATTTGTTTTCACGGTTTCTTCGAATAAATTGCTTTCTTTTTTAACAATGAATGCTTCCTTCCAAATCCCGATTCGTGATTTTACAATACTCTCACCATCCCGGTTATCGATTTCAGGCTTCATAACTAAAGTATTCTGACCTCTCTCGAAATAATTGTAATCCACCATCAGGGCATTTGCAGATTTACTAGCCCCCATAGCTCCATATCGAAAAAAAAGTTTTGCCATACCGTCCCCTCAATCTTAAATATTTACAATTTCCATCTGTATATCTATTAATAATCAGAAAATTTAGAGTACAGGTATTCAGCACATGTAAAAAGAACAAGTAAAAGTTTGATAATTGCCTTTTTTTTTGCCCTGAATCCTAGTAAAACTGTCATATTAATTGCTTGACGTAAAGAAGGTTAAATAAGAATTTGAACAAAATATTTCAGGAGGAATAATGCTTGTTACTAAACTTGAACAAATGATTGAATTAGCAAAAACTCAAAAAAAAAGAAAACTGGTGGTTGCTTACGGACAGGATCCCAACACAATAGCAGCAATAAACAAAGCTGTTGAGATAGGTTTGGTAGATGTCATCCTTGTCGGTGATCAGCAGAAAATAAAAATATTGTGCCAGGAGAAACAGATAGATTCAAACAAATTTGAAATAGTTCACGAACCTGATGAAATGCAAAGTGCAATAAAATCAGTTCAACTGGTCAGAGAAAAAAGAGCAGACTTTATAATGAAAGGATTAGTAAGCACTGACAAATACATGAGAGCTATTCTGGACAAAGAAAAAGGACTACTCCCTCCTAAAGCTGTACTTAGCCATGTAAGCGTTATTGAAACACCAAAGTATCATAAATTATTGATTGTCGGAGATGTCGCAATTATCCCCAACCCTGATCTAAACCAAAAAATTGCTATCACCAATTATCTTGTAAAAACTGCTCACAAACTTGGTATCTCAACACCAAAAGTGGCAATAATATCAGCTACAGAGAAAGCTAATCCCAAAATGCAATCATGCGTTGATGCCGCAATTATTTCTAAAATGGGTGACAGAGGACAGATTAAAGGTGCACTTATTGATGGTCCTTTAGCGCTGGACGTTGCAGTAGATAAAGTAGCCGCCGATCTGAAAGGAATCACAAGTGAAGTGGCAGGTGATGCCGATTGTTTACTTTTCCCCAATATCGAAACCGGCAACGTTTTTTACAAGACTATGACCAAATTGAGTGATGGTGTTTTGGCTGCTGTTGTAGTAGGTACTGAAGCTGCAGCTATTCTTCCTTCCAGAGGAGAT
>JAQVBK010000438.1 GCA_028690365.1 Candidatus Cloacimonadota bacterium | reverse complement strand
CCTGAACAGCGCAAAATGATCACTACGCCATTCTGACTTTTCCATTAAAGAGTGAGTCAAATCCTATCTCTTCGAGCATCTTCATAGTCTTTTTCTGAATGTTCACAAACCAGGTTTCTTTGGAATCTTCAACCCACATCTCAATTTTTTGAACCCGTGAAAGTTTCTTCAATAATAATTCTGGAGTAACATTGGAATTTTTGAGGCTTTTTTTCATCATTGTCCTCAAAGCCACTTTTATCCTAAGTGCTAATGAACATACAAAGAGTATGGCCGTAACCCTAGTCTCCAATCTATGACGGATCGGTCCAATCTCTTCGAAAGATTTCAAATCACGGAAAACTTTCTCTACAAAGTCCTTTTCAAAATACATCTGAACGATTTCTGCACTCGACAAGTTGCTATCAGTAGCATAGAGCATGTATTTTCCATCCATTTTTTCTGCCTCGACCCTTACTTGTTCATTCATTGCATACTCAAAAGAATATTCATTATTCTCACAGAATATTAAAATTTCAAAGAAATTTTTGTAATTCTTCCCTATTATCTTTTGAATTCTATCAGTAAGTTCCTTTTCTCCCAATTTGCTGCAATTACTCTTTAATTTGTCTAAATCTAGAGAAATGTCTTTTAATGTGATATTTCTATTCAACATCGTTTTCATTTTTCTCTCGACATTTACATACACCACAACGGCTCCTTCTGTTTTAAAAATTGAATTTTGAATTTTTTCAGCATAAATATTCATTTCCTGAGTTCGAACAAGATGATCAGGATCCAATGGAGGATTTGTTTCTGAAATAAGCTGACGGACCATTTTTGTTCTCTTTGTTACGCCACAAATGAGTTTCCACCCCTCTGATTCAATTTTGATGATTTCATCCTTTGTCGTATACCCTCTATCCCATACAATCGTAGATCCCACTAACTGAAATTCTTTCAATCTGATAACAAGGTCATTTATTGTTGATATCGAATTGAAACTACCGGGATGGACAAATTGAGAAATCGGATATGTATCATATTTCGATGCAAGAATAGAGAGATTAATCTGATTTCGATGAATATCTTGGGCTTTACTCCCTAATTCAGCAAATGGACAAGTTTCACCAAATGTTGGTATTGCAGTAAGATCAAATGCCATAGTTTCCGGCATTTGAACGGGTAAAGGGTTCAATTGTCGCCAATTTTGATACAATTGACCTTCTATTGATGGAATATTGGATTTTATTCGATTAGTTCGTTTAACAAAAGTGCATAAAGAATCTAGGGATCGAAGAAAAGAGTCTTTTGAAAAGTCTTCTGGTTTCATTCTAGCCAAGTCAGGGATAGTTGTGCAGCGTACCCATGAATCTAGCTGAGTTGCACTTTCTGGGTCTACTATCCGGTTTATTGCCCACGCTGTCAAGTATTTTCCAGGCGTTGGACCGGATATCTGATTGGCCCCAAGACAATACCAATCGATTGTGTTAACAATTCCTAATCTTTCTGCAATTTCCCATAATAAGGTCACATCACCGGCTTGTAAACTATTATCTGGGAAAATTTTATCCGGATGCACTCGTTTTGAAATTGGTTTTGGAACCTTGTATTCATCACTTTCAACTCCGAGATATCGGATCATCTTATATTTTACTTTCCCATTCACCCTCTCACTCGTACATTCATAAAGGTAAAATTTGTTCCCCCGTTTGATTCTCCTGATCCAAGACATAGTGATCAATTGAACACTATATCTAATAAATCTTTCCACTAAATTATAAGAATTGATTTCAAAATTTGAGCGAATATTAAATTATTAATAATTGGAGATAAAATCGCGTAGTGATCAAGGAACGCTGTTCAAGTCTATAATTTCGGGGTTCTGTTAAATTCACTCAAGGATTATATCGGTGCAGCACGGGCTTTAGAGAAACTGGTATCCATCGAACCCGGATATGAGAATGCAAAAGTCGCTCTCTGTTTCTCGTATATCAATATGAATAAGATAGAAGAAGCGATCCGGATTCTGGAAGAGACGAGAGGTGCTGACCCTGACAATTTATTTCTTCTGCAGAATCTTGGAGCTGCCTATGGGAAGACGAAACAGTTCGAAAAGGCTCTTGAGGTCTTCATCAAGGCTGAATCACTCGAACCTGCATCACGGCCGATTCACTATGCCATAGCACAGACGTTGTGCTCCCTACACCGGTATCCGGAGGCATCGCGATATCTGAAGATCATCACTGATGAAGGGATTGATGATCCGTTTGATGAACTGGCGAAGGACCTTGAGCGGGAGATTGCATCCACATCATTCTCACGAAATGGTCTTCGGTTGGATGCCGTTCAATACTGCCTGTCTGCTCTTGAATATTTCAATACCATATCATTCACCGCGATTCAGGCGATTGCATTTGAGATTGCGAAGGTCGGAGAACAGGGACTTGACCCTTCAGACCCGAATCCCTCATATACCCTTCAAAGCATGAAAGGAGAATTCACTGCCCTCAGCCTTCTCTGCTACATGTACGTCGGGTTTCGGATAATAAAGCCAGACGTGGATATCGGGTTTGATCTCTCAAAGGAGTTTGAGAT
>JAQVBK010000087.1 GCA_028690365.1 Candidatus Cloacimonadota bacterium | reverse complement strand
TGAACCAGACGTTGCAAACATCTGTGATGATTGACAGCACCTCACTAAAGTCTATTGAAACTGCTTTGCAACACTTTGCAGGGAAGACAATTATTAACTCAACGAATTTCGAAAGTGGCGATAAAGCGGTGATTGAGTTAATGGAATTAGCTGCGAGATACGGAGCTTGTCTGGTTTGTCTGGCTATCGATGAAAAAGGAATGGCTAAAACCTGCGATGAAAAAATTGCAATTCTAAAAAGACTGATTATTTTGGCAGATGAGAAAAAGGTTCCTCGGCAGAATTTATTTTTTGATTGTTTAACATTTTCTTTGGGAACTGGTGAAGCTGAGTATAGAAATTCTGCAAAGGAATCATTGAAAGCGATACGTTATATTAAAGAGAATTATCCTCAGATAAACTTACTGATGGGCGTTAGTAATGTCTCTTTTGGTTTGAAATCTAATTCGAGAAAAGTATTGAATTCTCTTTTCCTCTATGAGTGTGTAAGAAGCGGCATTGATGCAGCTATTGTTGATGCAGCTAAAATTCTGCCTTTGAATCAGATCACTGAAAAAGAGCTGCAGGTAGGCTCAGATCTTATTTTAAACAATAATGAAAAATACGATCCATTGATGACATTCATAGAATTGTTTGAAGAAAAAGAAGATGATTTAACAGAAACCCAACTTCTTTCTAATGAAGAAATAATCAGGAAGAAGATTATCAACGGAAATGGAATAGATATTGATAAAATATTGAATTCACTACTCGGAAAATACTCCCCTATGGAAATCATTAATAACATTCTTCTAGAAAGTATGAAACAAGTCGGAGATCTGTTTTCTAAAGGGTTTATTCAATTACCATTTGTGTTAAAATCAGCAGAGATAATGAAGAAATCAGTTACATATCTGGAGAAGTATATCTCAGTTCAGGATACCGGAAACAAAGGGAAGATTGTGCTTGCCACTGTACAGGGAGATGTGCATGATATTGGTAAAAATCTGGTTGAAATTATACTGACTAATAATGGTTATAATGTTGTAGATTTGGGAATAAAACAAACTCCTTTACAGATTGCTAAAGCCATTGAATTACACCGACCGGATGCTCTGGGATTGAGTGCTTTGCTGATAAAATCTACGCTATTCATAAAAGAGACACTTCAGGTACTTGCGGAGAAGGGAATAAGAATTCCAGTGATATGTGGCGGTGCAGCCCTAACTTCAAAATTTGTTGAAAACGAATTGACTTCTGTCTATCAAGGTGAAGTTTATTATGGAAGAGATGCTTTTGATGGTTTGAGATGTATGGAAACTATCATGACCAGCGATAGTAAAACAAAAAAAAATAAACAAGTTACTTTGCAAAGAGAAACTAACTCTGATACTATACAAAAACCGCAAAATATACCCTTGGACAATCAGATTCCTATTCCACCATTCTATGGAAATTCCGACATTATCAAATTTCAATCCAAACAACTATTTGACTGGATAAATCTTAAGTCATTGTTCTATCAGCAGTGGCAGTTTACACCGGATAATCTGGCGAAAGATACAGAGAAAAGAGAGCTAGTAGAATCAACTCTTAAACGTATGAAAGAAACTGCAATCGCGATTATCAATCCAAAGGCGGTATATGGATTTTATACGTGCAAATCTAAAGACACAGTTCTCAATGTTTATTTGAAAAAAGATGTAACTAATATCTGTAACTGTAAATCATGTCTGGGTGATCAGTTTTATTCATTTGAATTGAAACGAAATTCAAATTATCCATTCCTGAGCGTGGCGGACTTTTTCCGCAAAGAAGAACATCCACGTTCTGATTTAGTAGGGTTTCAGGCAGTTACTTTAGGTCTGGAAGCTGTAGAGTTTGCTCAAAAACTTAAGCATGACAATCAATTCCAGGAATACTTTTTCTGGCATGGTTTCTGCAGCGTAATGACTGAAGCCCTGGCAGCTCTGATTCACAAAGAAATACGTAACCTTTGGAAAATTGATCTAAATGAGCAAAGAGAGTCTTATGATCAGAAATATCAGGGATGTAGATATAGTTTTGGCTACAATTGCTGTCCTGATTTATCTCAGCAAAATAAAATACTGGAGCTGCTATCTGCTGACAGGATAGACATAAGTATGAATGAGGCAGATATTTTAATTCCGGAGTTTTCTACAGTAGCTCTTATAGCTCATCATCCGTTAGCGCGCTACTGGTAGTTCAGGCTTGTTTTGCGATATTGTTTTCGTTAAACGCAATATGAGAAAGACAGGATGGCTCGATTAGTTGTCACCCTGTCATAGTTATCTAAGTTCTTTAAGTGATTGGTATTTTACTCGGGTTACTTCAATAATATCTTTTCAGTGTGAGTTTTTACTCCATCGTTAATTCTTACCAGATAAACTCCCTTGCTGTTTGAAGATAAGTCCAGTTCTTTACCTTTAGTGCTGTGGACTTTCTGTCCCCTAAGATTAAAAACTTCTATAGAGGTAATCAAATCCGGTCTGTTAAATTTTACCTTGGAAGAAGTCGGATTTGGATATAGATAGAAATGAATTTGTTCATTGTTGTGATTGTTACTAGCTCCGGTTCCTTCATACTCAATTACTGAATAAATTGATACATTGCCATGAATGTCGTTCCACTCTCCGGCTATTCCCAGATTTGTAGTCCCTGAGGGTCATCCTGTCAGACCTATAGCCGCATAATGCTGAGCATTTCCCCAATTGTCAGGTTCTTTTGGAATGCCGGTGTTTGTGCCTCCCCAGTTATAGTAAGCTCCATTTACGGCAGCACCGGAATTGTTACCATTTGCACCCTGACCAGTCCAGAAGCCAGTGCCAACATGGTCATTATTTCCATCCCATAACCACGAGCCTTCTTCATTCTGATCGGTAGCTCCAATCCAGACATATGCGATGCCACCACCATTAGATATTGAAGTATAATCGGTTGAGACCTGTGCACCATTGACAATAGCATCATGAATTGCAAGTTGCTCTTCTAAATCATTGATTTCAACCAGATAACCGTTTCGTTCAACTGCAAAAGCAGCTGCGGCAGTCCAGTTCATCATTATTTTCACAACTTCATAGTCTTTGCCTGAATAGGTAAATCTAAAGATCTCTCTTTCTGAGTTTTGTGAGAACAACAAAGAAATTGATAGCAGAATAATCAAGATTACTGCCAGTAAATTTTTCATGATAAACCTCCTTTTTAATTCAGTTTTGTATTTTAAGTTATTTCTTTCTAATACTTTATCTTGAATTTATTCAGATACCAATATAATTTATTTCTGGAAATTCCCAACTCTTTTGCAGTCTTCAACTTATTCCATTTGTTGACTTCGAGTTTTCCGAGAATGATTTTTTCAATCTGATCATTGAGATGTGATTCTGAATCAAGCAACATTGATTCTTGGGAAGGAGTAACTGAGTTTTCTGCAGTAAGCTCATTTTCCGTAATAATTGAGTGTAAATGCTTAATATCAAGAATGTTGTCATCATACAGTAAAGAAGTTCTTTCCAGAATGTTTTTCATTTCTCTGATGTTGCCTTTCCACGGATATTCCTTCAGAACCTTTTCTGCTTCATGTGATATTGAACGGAAACTGCTTCGCCCTGCATCTACGAGTTCTCTGATAAACATTTCTGCCAGTGGGATGATTTCGTCTTTTCTATCACGCAAAGGTGGAATGTAGATATATCCTACATTAAGTCTGTAATAGAGATCATTTCTGAATCTGCCTTGTTCCGCTTCTTCTTTAAGATGTCGATTAGTGGCTACAATTATTCTGGCTTTTAGTTCATTTTTTCTGACGCTACCAATACGATAATAAGTTCTCTCCTGAATGACCCTCAATAGCTTTGATTGAAGTTCTAAAGGCATTTCGCCGATTTCATCCAGAAATAAGGTTCCATTTGAGGCAAATTCAAGTTTGCCGGCTTTTCCCTGGGGGTCACCTCCGGTGAAAGAACCTTTCTCATAACCAAAAAGTTCACTTTCGAAAAGAGCAGACGGTATGGAAGCGCAGTTCAAATCGACAAAGGGGAGAGGATTTATTTCTTTGCCATAGTGAATAAATTTGGCAATGATTTCTTTCCCCGTACCTGTTTCACCTTCTATAAGTACCGGGACATCTGTATGCTGATGGAATTTTGCTGCAAGATCAAATACTTCCTGCATTTTTGAAGAGAAGATACCAATTGATTTCAATCCGATAGTTTTTGCAAAATTTTCTTTCATTCTAACGAAATTCTCAGATATCTCCTTGGTTTTTTCTTCTAACTTCTCATCGAAATGAGTTTTTAATTCGAGGTTGTCGGTTTTTAAGCTGATGAATTCTTCAACTTTTTGAAGGATTATTTCCAATTCTGAAAGTTCTATTGGCTTGAGCAAATAGTCAAAAGCTCCGAGCTTCATGGCTTCAACGGCATTCTTAACTTTTCCGTAACCGGTAAACAAAACCACTTGAATAAAAGGTGAAAATGAGGAATCATTTATCATCTTCAGGAGTTGCAAACCATCAATCTCGGGCATGTTTATATCTGAAAGAAGAAGATCAACCCTTTCCTCAGCGACAAATTTTGCAGCTTCCAGAGGATTGAAGAAAGTGAATACGTTGTGTCCGTATCGTTTCAGGAATCTTTCCAGACTCGAGAGAATTGCTTTGTCATCATCAACTACTACTATTCTCATCATTTACTCCATTCAGAGGTATCGTAACAGTAAACGAAGCTCCATTTTCAAGATTCTCTGCATAGATGGAACCATTCAAACTTCGTACATACTGTTCTGTTATTGTTAATCCCAGTCCCATGTTTTTATTGTCAGTTTTAGTTGTGATAAAGGGATCAAAGATAACGGGTAGAATTTCAGGAGCTATTCCCGGTCCATTATCCGAAACATTTATTACCATTGAATTGTTTAGGAAAGAGGTTTTTACAATAATTTCTTTCAAACTGTTGCCGCTATTTCTTAGCTGAGTTATGGCGTTATTTATGAGATTATCAAATATTTGGCGTAAAATGAGACGATTTATTTTGAATAATGGTAATTGTGCTTGTCTGAGAGTAAAAAGGATGTCGCTATTAATCGGTTTTTTTCTGTATTCGTTGATGTAAAGGTCGACCAAATGGTTTATGTCTTCGTATTTTTCGGGAGAAGCAAACTCAAAATTAATGAGATGTCTGATTGTACTGATAATTTCATTAATTCGCGCGACATTTTGGGAGACAGATCGGAAGATTTCCAGCATTTCATCAGTGGAACAAAGCGAATTGTTCTTTTCATTCCACATAAGAAATCCATCAACATCAGTTTTGATTGACATCAACGGTTGATTTATTTCATGAGAAATTCCACCTGCCAGAGAACCAAGGGAAGCAAGTCTGAGAGATCTCTCAACAGTTTTCTCTGCTTTTACTCTGGCGTTAACAGCATTTATTTCAGAAGTAACATCAAGATTTATTCCCATTATTCCAATTATGCTGCCGGAATAATCTTTCATGTGTGATACATAGGTTTTAGTCCAACCGGTTGAACCGTCTTTTCGTACTATCTCCAGAAAACCTTCCCAAGTTCCTTTTTGCTCCAGAGAATCAAGAATTGTTTTGGTAATCTTTTCACCTTCAGGGTTAACAAAAGACATTTTCTTTCCTATTGCTTCATCGTATGAATAACCGTAAACTTTTGTAAAAGCTGGATTGCAATCGTAAACCGTACCATCTGGTTTTGAGAAAATAATGGCAGAATCAGAATTAGAGAAAACATATGAATGCATAATCAACTTCTTCTCAAAAGACTTACGCAGAGTTACATCACGAATCAGGTAAACCCTGAGATTATCAGTTTTATTAAGATTTATTTCTTTAAAATCTATTTCAATTTCTATTCGTGAACCATCTGTTCTCTGCAGATAGTATTCTTTCCCATTTTGATACGGCAGCTTATTATAACGGAATGGAAGTTCATCAAAGTTGACCCCGATTAGAGATGAAGCCGGTTTGTCGAATATTGTTTCAGCTTCAAGGTTTACCTGGGTAATTACACCTTCGGTGTTCGTTATAATAATGCCTTCGTGGAGCTGTTCAAAGATTACGGAGAATTTTTTCTCAATAGTATCAAGTTCTTGATTAAGCTTAGTGTTTTCGAACAATATTTCTGATCGTTGCTGATTCAAAACTTTGAAATCGCTATCTAGAGACTCTATTTCTTTGAGCAGCGATTCATTTACAGAACGAATTTTCTTTTCAGATTGCCATTTTTCATAGAGAGAGATGACAAATTGATATATTTCGTGTCCATGAAACGGTTTAACGATAAAGAGAAGTCTTTCCGGCGGATATATTCTTGCCTGTATTTCCTGTACCGGGATATCTGAATAAGCTGTGACAATGACAATCTCAACATAAGGATCAATTATCCTCATTTGTTCTCCGCACCATACCCCGTCTCTTCCGGGGGGCATGCGTACATCGAGAAACACTATTGAAAATGGATCATTATTTTCTTTGGCTGTTTTGAAGATTTCCAAAGCAGCTTCAGCTTGTTTGGCTGTATGTATTTCAGGGTAATACTTTTGTGTTTTTTCAGATGATTCTCCGAATAGCTTTTCTTCCAGTAAACTCAGGCTATTTCGAGGTTCTTCAGAAAAGAAACTTTTCAGTGTCTTCTCATAAAGCTCTAAAATAAGTTCTTCATCATCAACAAAAAGCAGTTTGATTCTCTCTTTGCGTAGTGATTGTTGTTTGTCCTGAATCATTATTTTAGTGCCAGAAGTATTTTGATATATTGTCTGCTGTTGGTAAGGTCTCCTGCTTCAATTTGACCTGCGAAGTTTTTCAGAGTATTAGCACACCAATGAAGATCTACCCCAAAATCAAAATACAACTGAAAGTTATTTCTGTTGAAGATGTTTTTAATCTTATCTATTTCTACAGCGGGTAAAAATTCCAAATTAATGATAAACAAATGGCTTGTGTCATTTTCTTCTAACTTGAATTCCAAGGAGATATCTCTTGCTTGAAGATAATTCATGACAAATCTGACTAATTGATTGTAGATGTATTTAAACAAAATCCGGTCTGTTTTTATAAAAAGCTTTTCTATATCATAACCTTCTATCATGTTGGTTTCTAGTTTGATATTTTTGTTGTTGAAAATTTTGTCAATGTCAGTTATAATCTCTGAAACGGGAATCATTTCGTTGGTGTTTTCCAGTCTGATGAATTTTTGCATTTTTAGCAGTTCGTTCTCAAAGTCTGTTCGAGCTGAATCGATAATATCTATATTTTTGTTTATTCTGCCTAATAATTTCATAAGTTCTCTGAAAACCAATTCTAAATATTCAAGATAGTCATGGGCTTCATCGCTCATCTCAAATTTCTTCAGTGATTCAAAAGTTGCGTCAACCCGTTCAGTATTGCGTGATTGCGATAACATTCTGATGTTAATAAGTTTGAGAAACAAAGGTGTTATTGAGTTTCTCAAATTATGAAGATAGGTGGCTGCCATTTCTCTCATGCCCGATTGGAATGATATATCCATGAGCTTATTTCTGGTAATAAAAAGATTGGCAAAAGCTTCTTCTATTTGATTTGAAAGTGCTCCAATTTCATCTTTTCTGTAAGGATAGAGTCGGTTATTTATGATCGCGGTTTTTGATATCTGATCAGTGTGTTCTTTCAATTTTAAAAGAGGTTTTAACACCCAAACATGGAACATCAAAGCAAAGAATACTAAAATTGCAACTCCAATTCCCCCAAGCGATATCCAGGTGTATGTGACCAGTTTTCTGCCCTGTTTTGTTAGAATACGTTCTTCAGATAGAGATATTTCATACCTGGTTCCGTCGATTGCGTCCAAAATGTGAGAAGCAATTATTGTATTGTCTTCAGTTGAATACAGATAATTATTGTTTTTGAAATTAAGAAATATTTCATCATCACTGCGGAGAGTTTTATTGATTGTAAAACTCGTATTAGTCTGTTCTCTCAATAACTTAATGATATGACTATCCGCAAGTTTGCCCATAATGAAATAGCCTCTGGATGGTCCCTGTTTATTGCTTCTCAGGATTTGACTTATCGATAACAGCATAAGCCCCTGACTAGTCTCAATGATTCCACTTAAGGATTTATTATTGTTTAATTCTTTGCTTGAAAGAAAAGTATCAGGAATTTTCATTTCCAATTCGAAAGATATCTTTCTTTGGTAATCAAGAGCTTTTTCCCAAATTTTTTTCCCTTGTAAATCCATTATACAAATGTAGTCAATCTTGCTGTCGAAGAAGGTTTCATCTAAAAGATTAGATTTTTCATAATCGGAGTTATTAGCTTCAACATATTCATAAGTATCATTCCAAAATGCCCAATCATTTGACAGGGTATTAAGATGAAAGAGCTCTCTGTTTATTGCATCAACTACTCTTTTCAGATTGTTCATAATGTTCTCGTTTTCAATAGAAATAAATCGGGGGTTGATAAACGAGCTGATTGTAATGTAATATAAAAAAGTACTGACTACAACCAGAAAAAGCAAAAGTAGAAACATTCTTCTAAATAGCATAAAATTCTCCTGCAAAATGCGTATTTTCCCCAAAATATATAAAGCAGAAGCAATTAAAGCAGCTATGAAGTCAAGTATAATTATAAATCTGCTGAAACAATTAAAAAAAAGAGAATGGATAAAATTGCATGACTACATCAAAGATTATCTATGTAATGGCAATATGCTTGACATCAACAGTGACTGAGAATTTTTGACTTAACTTATGGCAATAAAAGGATATAACTTTCTGTCACAAGATTTCAAAGAACAGGTAATAATATGAAGATGGTTGATCTCGAAAATAAAGAAACTGTATTTCTATTGAAAATTATTGAAGATACAATAGTTGACAATGAGCAAATTTTTAATAATGAAAATCCACTGTGCTGGGAAATAGGTTCAGGCAAAGGAGAATTTATCAGGGAAATGTCCTTACGTTATCCTCAGCTAAATTTTATTGGATTTGAGCTAAAACCAAAACGGGTAAATTTTATAATCAGAAATTTAGATGTTGAAAAGAATCAGAATGTAAAAATCTGTCAGTTTTTTGTAGATGCTAGTGTAAAAAAGGTTTTCAAAGCAGAAAGTATTGAAAAAATATTCATCAATCATCCGGATCCCTGGCCTAAACGCAGACATCACAAAAACAGACTTTTCAATGCAGCTTTTTTGGACAGTCTCGCTTATGTTCTAAAAAAAGGGGGAGAGGTGAAAGTGGCAACTGATCACAAAGAATATGCAGACTGGATAATCAAACATTTTAAACAAGATAATCGTTGGCTGGCACTACATGAGGGTTATTCTACAATGGTGCCAGGTGAAAATCACATTGTTACTTACTTCGAGACAATTAAACGCAAAGAGGGGTTTGAACCAATTTTTATGAGTTTCAGGAAGGTATTATGAATACACAAGACAGAGCAAAATTAGAAGAAATATATCAATCAATATACGCAGAGTCGGAAAAAAGACTGAGTCCTTTTGCCTGCCCGAATAATAAGGCTTACCGACTAAAAGAAGAAGACAGAAAGCACATCAGAACTCCTTTTGCGCTGGATAGAGACAGAATTCTCTATTCAGGAGCTTACCGAAGATATCAGGGCAAAACTCAGGTTTTTTCATTTACTAATCAGATTGATGAAGAGATGAGTAACCGCAGTATACACACAACTTATGTTTCTCAGATTTCGAGGACCATTGGAACTGCACTTCGCTTAAATATTGACTTAATAGAAGCAATTGCGTTGGGGCACGATCTGGGGCATACTCCCTTCGGACACGACGGTGAGAAAGCTTTAAGTAAATACTGTCAGCAACATGGGATTGGGCATTTTCATCACAACATTGAAAGCTTACACATTGTAGATAACATTTCCAGAAACGGAAAAGGGTTAAATTTAACTTTTCAAGTACGTGACGGTATTATTTCGCATGACGGAGAGGTTCACAATACAAGCCTTATTCCCAATAGGAGCAAAACGGATTTGTCCATTAAGGATTATTCAGACAGAAAAAAAAACGGAGAAAAAATTGATTGGAGTCCTTCTACTTTGGAAGGGTGTATCGTGAGAATGTCAGATACTATAGCTTATATAGGTCAGGACATTGAAGATGCTATCAGATATAATATTCTCTCCCGAAATGATTTACCAAAGGATTGTGTTGAACTGTTTGGCGACAAGAACAGCAAGATTATTGATTATCTTGTCAAAGATGTGATTTTAAACAGTTATGACAAAGATTGTCTGACTTTCAGTGAAAAAACTTCTTACTACCTCAAAAGGTTGAAGGATTTCAATTACGAAAAGATATACACAAATCCTGCTGTAAAACAGGCAAACGAAATCATTTACCGTAGTATGGGGTTGCTGTTTGAAAAGTATCTCAATGACATAGAACAAAAAAATGAGAAGTCTGCAATTTATGTACACTTCCTCAACCATAAAAGTGCTGAATATTTAAGTAGTTTCTCACATCCCGAGTTTGTCAGAGATTTTATTGCTACCATGACAGACAGATATTTCAATGAAGAGGTTAAGCAATACGTACTTCCGGGAAGATATTTATAGACAGATAGCGGCTAAAATTGTGTTTGGCAAAAAACTAAAATTAGGAGAATAGATGGATTATCAGGAGTTTTTAAAGACTGCGGATGAGGTAAATCAGAAGATTAAAGACATTAGGAGGTTCCTTTGACATTGAGAATGTGAAAACTAAACTCAACGAACTCGAAGGTAGAACCAATGATTCCGAATTTTGGAATGATCTTTCCGAAGCAAAAAAAATCAACAAAGAAATTAGCTCACTGAAAAGAAAGATAGATAGAGACGAACAACTGAAGGAAATTATTGATGATATAGAGACCTATGTTTTTATGTTACAGGAAGAATTCAGTAACGACCTTCTTGAGGACAGTTCAGCGGCAATTGGGAAGCACAAAGAACTGATTGACTCGATTGAAATTGAATTTTTGCTGAATGGGCAGACCGACAATAACCCGGCGATTCTTACTATTCATCCTGGTGCAGGAGGAACTGAATCCCAGGATTGGGCTGAAATGCTTTTACGTATGTATCAACGTTGGGCTGAAATGAGAAAATTTGAATTCAAAATTATTGATTTACTCCCTGGAGATGAAGCAGGAGTAAAGAGTGTTACAGTTGAAATAATCGGTGAGTATGCTTACGGATTATTGAAATGTGAAAATGGAGTGCATAGATTAGTAAGAATCTCACCATTTAATGCTCAGGGTAAGAGACAAACTTCATTTGTTTCAATTTTTGCTTATCCCCTCATAGAAGAAGACTTAGAAATCGAGATTAATACCAAAGATATCAGAATCGATACATACAGAGCTAGTGGAGCAGGTGGACAGCATGTAAATAAAACTGACTCCGCTGTTAGGATTACTCATGAGCCAACCGGGATTATTGTTCAATGCCAAAATGAGCGTTCTCAGATAAGTAACCGTGAAACTGCTATGAAAATGCTGAAATCCAGACTATATCAACTTGAATTGCAGGAAAGAGAGAAAGAAAAGAGTAAACTCGAGTCAACTAAATCTGAGATAGGCTGGGGCAGTCAGATTCGTTCTTATGTATTTCGTACCTACCAGATGGTTAAGGATCATCGTCCTAATTTTGACGTTTGTAATAC